>JAJTXO010000139.1 GCA_021463315.1 Caldilineales bacterium
GAGGCCGCGCCAGCCGCCCCGGCGCTTGGTGTCGGCGGGGTTGATGCCCGAGGCCCGCACCGCCACCAGGACAAAATAGACCGCGAGCAGGAGCGCCACCGCTATCTCGGCGATGCGGTTCGGCACAAAGAAGCTGGGCACGGTGCGGTCATAGACCCAGTACGCCACGATCAGCAGCAGGCTGGTCAGCAGGGCAAAGCGGGCGAAGTCCAGCGGATGCGCCACCCCGCCGTCTGGCTCCACCCACCAGGATATGGCCCAGAATCCGTAGAATAGGCCGATGGCGGCAGCCCACAGGAGGATCGAACGCGGCCCGGCCAGCAAGGCCCTGCGCACCGCATACCAGCCGACCCAGATGGTGATCAAGGCGTGCCAGGACAGGGCTGTGAACGAGATCGAAAGGGGGAGGTTCTCATAGGTGGTCTGGACGACGAGCCCCTCCAACAGCCAGCCAAAGGCAGCGCCGGCCAGAAAGAGCGCCCAAACGGTGGCGACCCGAAACCTGGCCAGCAGAGAGAGAAAGACAAAGGCCATCACCGAATAGGCCAGCCAACTGCCCGCCCATCCAACCAGGGAATCCCCCGGCCGGACGCGCGCCCAAAAGACGAACTCCGAATAGAACACCAGGATAAACCCGGTGGCAAGGATGCCTGCAAGCGGTCTGGCGATGCGCATGGTCAATCCTGGGAAAGCGGCCGGCTGTTGCTTGCGCGGCGGCGGCCGCAAGCAAGCGATTCATGGGTACACACTGCCCACTTTCAGAGTGGTAGCCACTCGACAAACCGGGCAGGTGTCAGCGCCGCAGCGTACAGCGGCGACTCTGTCGTCAGATCGTCGATTCTCGACCAGCTCGGGCCGGCCTGTGCGAAGCCTTCCGGGGGGACCAACCGTGCCCCTACGAAAAGCCCCGGCGGCGCAGCCGGTCGCGCAGATGGCGCGCCACATCCGGCCACTCATGCACGAGGATGCTGTACATCACCGTGTCGCGCGCGGTCCCGTCGCGTCGCACCTGGTGGTGGCGCAGCGTGCCATCCCGGTGGGCGCCGAGATTCTCGATCGCGCGCTGCGATGTAAAGTTGATGCCATCGGTTCGGAAGCCTACCACCTGGCAGCGAAGATCCTCGAAAGCGTGGTGAAGCAGGAGCAGCTTGCAGGCGGCGTTGACAAAAGTGCGCTGCCACTGCGCGCCGTACCAGGTATAGCCAATCTCGACGCGGTCGATCTCGGGCACGATATCGTGATAGCGCGTGCTTCCGACGATCAGGCCGGTGGAGAGCTCCCGCACCGCCCACGACAGCATCTTGCCCTCCCGCTGGCCTGCGAGGGCCACGCCGATGTACTGTTCCACGGCATCGGGCGTAGGAACCGAGGTATACCACAGCTCCCACAGCGCGCCGTCCGTCGCTGCCTGCCGCAAGCCGTCGGCGTGCTCTGGCTCCAGCGGCTCAAGGCGGACGCCGTAGCCAGCGAGCGCCTGTGGTTGGGGATGGATCATCACAACTCCTTATCTGCCCGGACGGCGCAAGTGCGCCCGACTGGCAGTTCTTGTATCGACAGACGTGGACGGGCTTGGTTCCCATGCTCGCGGCTTCTTCTGCTGTTTGGTGCGCGCAGCTATTATACACCAGCTTCTACATATCATCTTTGGGGAAGACTTCCGAAGTCTTATGAACTGCAAACCTGCGCAGACTTCGGAAGTCTCGACCCCGGATTATTGAGATGACACGCTTCTACGAACGCAAGCATCCATGGAGCTGGTTCATCCCCACGGGTTGATCTCCTTGTTGGGCCGCGCCCTGGCTCAACTGCCCAATGTACATCCTGGTGACATACTCGAACACGATCCGCCCCCCTACGGCGTGCGTTTCAAACAGTTGTTTGAGTTCATCGAGCATTGCGGCATAGCTGGGATGATCTGCCTCGGGCGCATAGGACGAGGAGAGTAGCCGCCCCTGAACACCGGCATAGTCGAAGATCTGCTGCTGGCGAAAGGTCTGGGTGTTGAACCCGTCTGGCCCATAGAAATCTGAGAGAACGGTTTCGTCGATGCGCTTGTGGTGGACCTGAGCGTAGTCGGTGGCATAGCGCTGGAGCAACTGCTCATAGGCTTGCAGGAAAGGCGTCGCCTGGGTTGCCCGTTCGTTCCAGACCAACAGGATCCATCCCCCGGGCTTGAGAATCCGACTGAACTCTTGCCGGGTCGGTTGACGGTCAAACCAGTGGAAGGCCTGACCGGCTGCAACCAGATCCACACTTTGGCTGGCCAGGGTGGTTGCTTCGGCTCTGCCCGCAACGCTATGGAAGCCGGGATAGGGACGCAGCCGTTGTTCACCGGCGGTTCGCATCTCCAGGTTCGGCTCGACCGCAAACACCTGATGGCCATGGCGCAGGAACAGCTCGGTCAGCAGGCCGGTTCCGGCGCCGATGTCGGCGATCACGTCTGTGTGGTTGAGGCAGCCTTCGGCCCGCAAGGCAGCGATCATCTCCGCCGGATAGCCGGGCCGATACCCGCTGTAGTTCTCAACGCGGCTGGAAAAACGTCTGGTTGGATCAGTCATAGCGGCACAGTAGCAGTGTGTTCTCGTCTTTGCCGGACGCCTGCAATCGTATCATCCAAGTCGGGGCTTCGGCCAGAACTTCCAAGGCATATTCCTGGCAGGTCAACCATACAGATCGGACAGCTTCTTCACTCAGGATTCCCATCACAGCAGATCTCGCCGCAGTTGCATGTGCAAGATCGGATAGGGCTTTCCCGTGCCATCCCGCTCTGAACGGCCCACGACCTCAAAGCCCATGCGCGCATAGAATCCGATCGCCTGCGGATTCTGTTCATTGACATCCAGTTCCACCGCGCCAAACTCGTGGATCGCAGCACGAACCGAGGCCTCCCACACGTCGACCGCTGGGGCGTAGTCCTCGGCGAACACCTGGAACACACCGTCTCGAAGAACCATGGCTTGAAGGGTATTTCAGCTCGGAGATTCCGGCTTGAAGGAGCGGGCTAACGGCCTCGATCTGAGCCGCCTGGCCAGCCCAAGGCTAGTATCGCATAAAATCCAAACACTGGGCTGGCCAGGCGGCTCCAGCGAGTTGTTAGGCGGCCAGCGGACGGTCTGTTACTTGCCGAAACTGGCGACTGGTGGCCAATGAAGCCAGAGTTGGGTGGCAAGGATGACCACATTGACGGCCAGTGCAATGGATGTGTTGAGCAGGGATCTCTGCGAGTTGGGCGAACCGGGCCAAGGAGAAGGGAAGATAGCGATTCCAAGAGTACCGACGATCGCGCCCACTAGGGCGATCTGGCGCCAATCGAGGCTGGAAAGAAGGCCCCAGAAGGCCACCGAGGCGGCGAAAAAGCAAAATGTCGCGACCGCCCAGAACGGGAGGGCAACTGAGGCGGCAGTCTTGGGACTGAGGCGGTGGGAGACCCACGTCCGGGCTTCAGGTCTGTTGGCGGGAGGGCCGGTGAGGGCCTGTCTGAGAAGCGCGAGGAGTGCGATGCCATGGGCTATTCCGTGGAGAAGCAGGCCGCCGGCGATGATGATGCGGAGGATGTTGGCAGACATGATTGCCTCCGAGGCAGATTGTGGAAAGTGCATGCTGGACCGGCGAACGCCTCCGCGTCAGCCGCCCGCGAGCGTCAGCGAAGCGGGTCGGCTGGACGCAGTGTTGGGCCGCCGTTCAGAGTTAGCCCTGATGTCAAGACCATGCCACCAGCATACTACAGGGAGTGTGACAATGAATGCAGGACATTGATGTTGCGACCCCGGGTGCTAGCGACACTCCTGGGCGTGCAGACTTGTACTTACTCGACAGTGATCCAGCGCCCTTGTTCGTGCGACGCAATCGCCGCATCGATCACTTGTTGAACTTTCCAGCCATCGTAGAAGGTCGAATCTATTGGGCGATCCTCAAGGATGGCATCGACGAACAAGCGATTGGCAACTGGCTGCTTCTTGAACACGTCGAAGACCTGTTCAATGAATGAACTGGTCCGATCCACATTGTGCCACAGGCTATTGGGCACCTCTAGTGTCTGCCACTTTTCTTCGCCCCGGCGCAGGCCCCGCAGTTCAGCACCCCCGAAGGTGAAGATCAATTCCAATGAACCGGCTTCACCATACAGGGCCAGTCTGGTGTTATCGTGATTGGTCACCGCACTGACATGGATCGACCCGTGTGCTCCATTCGCGAATTCCACAGCCAACAACGCTGCGTCATTGGCCTCGTCCAGCCCCTGGCCAGTAGGGCCAGGCCGTTTGACATAGGTTGCAAGGTGACCACCCACTCTGATGATGTCACCAGCATACCGACGAGCGAAGTCGATGGCGTGAGAGCCGAGGTCACCCAGAATCCCATTGCCGTATCGGCTGTCAAATCGCCAACCATACGTAGCATCGCGCCCATAGCCCGCCTCATAGCGGACATCAACATGGTACAGGCGCCCGACAAAACCTTGCTCGATGAGTTGCTGAAAATACCGGAACGGCGGAACCCAATGCCAAGTGAACATGACCATATGCTTCCGGTGGGCCGCTTCCGCCTTTTCGTACATCGCTCGAGCTTGGGTGGCATTCATCGCCAAAGCCTTCTCACACAAAACATGCAGTCCAGCCTCTAAGGCTGCCATCGTGATGGGGTAATGCAACACATCCGGTGTAACGACGATGAGGGCGTCCAGCGTGCCACTCGCGACCATATCGCGGTAGTCCGTGAAGACGTGCGGAATTGTATATTTCGTGGCTAATTCCTCGGCTCGCTCGCGCGCCCGCCCGCAGATGGCCGTAATCTCTACCCGTGGGTGACTCGCTAGATTCGGCAAGTGGAATCCGTCAGCGAACCAACTGGTGCCAACCACCCCGACACGTACATGCTCAGGCATGCTTAACCTCCTCTTGCTCTAGTTGCTGGGCTAGTGTTCCACAATGTGAATTGTTACAGTGTCTGGCTCTTTGAGCAGCCCAACTACTGATTCGCGGGAATGCCGGTCGTCATATCCCGCCACGTCTCCATTCCGCTTTTTGCCCCTGTAGGGATGATATGCGGAATGCTCGCCGCATATCATCCCATACCGGAATGTTATGCGGGAATGAACTTGTGCTAAAATGCGGATTGCGTGAGCCTTGAAGACTGCTCTCAGTGCTTCGTCGCTCCGATCTTATCACTGCTCCCGTTTCTGGTCAAGCGCAAAAGAGACCGGTTGCGACATTCGCACCGTCCAGGAGCTCCTCGGCCACAAAGCTTGTCCTGAGCCTGTCGAAGGAACGTCAAGACAACCATGATCTACACCCACGTCCTCAACCGCGGCCCCAAAGCCGTCCGCAGCCCACTGGACTAAACCTTCCTCCGAGTTTCCCCAGTTCCTCCAGTTCCCTCACTTCCTCCGAGTTCCTCCCAGCTCCCCTCCCAGGAGACCGCCATGCCCCGCACCATCCGCGCCCCGCGCGGCACACACCTGACCTGCAAAAACTGGCTGATCGAGGCCGCCTACCGCATGTTGCAAAACAACCTGGACCCCGAGGTGGCCTTCGACCCCGACAACCTGATCGTCTACGGCGGCCGCGGCAAGGCGGCCCGCAACTGGGACTGCTTCGACGCCATCCTGCACAGCCTGGAACAGCTCGAGCCGGACGAGACGCTGCTGGTGCAGAGCGGCAAGCCGGTGGCCGTCTTCCGCACCCACGAGGACGCGCCGCGGGTGCTGCTGGCCAACAGCAACATCGTCCCCCACTGGGCTACCCAGGAGAACTTCGATCGCTGGGAACAGGCCGGCCTGATCATGTATGGCCAGATGACCGCCGGCTCCTGGATCTATATCGGCACCCAGGGCATCCTGCAGGGCACCTATGAGACCTTCGGCAGCCTGGCCCGCCAGCACGGCTGGAGCAACGGCCTGCAAGGCAAGCTGGTGCTGACGGCCGGCCTGGGCGAGATGGGCGGCGCACAGCCGTTGGCCGTCACCATGAACGGCGGCGTGGCCGTGGTGGTCGAGGTCGATCCCTGGCGCATCGAGCGCCGCCTGGCGCATCGCTACCTGGACGTGGCCACCGACAGCCTGGAGGAGGCCATGACCTGGGCTGAGGAGGCGAAGAGCCGCGGCGAGGCCAAGAGCATCGGCCTGCTGGGCAACGCGGCCGACCTGCTGCCCGAGCTGTTGGCTCGCGGTGTTCTCCCTGACGTGGTCACCGACCAGACCAGCGCCCACGATCCGCTGCTGGGCTACATCCCCGCCGGCCACACCCCCCAATCCGCGGCTGAATGGCGGGAAAGCGACCGCGCGGGCTATCTGGAGGCAGCCAACGCCAGCATGGCCCGCCACGTGGAGGCGATGCTGGCCTTCCAGCGCGCCGGCGCGCTGGTCTTCGACTATGGCAACAACCTGCGCCAGCGGGCCTACGACGCCGGCGTCCAGGACGCCTTCGCCTACCCCGGCTTCGTGCCGGCCTTCATCCGTCCCCTCTTCTGCGAGGGCAGCGGCCCCTTCCGCTGGGTGGCGCTCAGCGGCGACCCCGAGGACATCCGCGTCACCGACCAGATCATCCTCGACCTGTTCCCGGAGAACGAACACCTGCGCCGCTGGATCACCATGGCCCAGGAGCGGGTGGCCTTTCAAGGTCTGCCCGCCCGCATCTGCTGGCTCAGGTACGGCGAACGAGCCCAAGCCGGGCTGGCCTTCAACCAGGCGGTGGCCGATGGCCGCGTGGCCGCGCCCATCGTCATCGGCCGTGACCACCTGGACAGCGGCTCCGTGGCCAGCCCCAACCGCGAGACCGAGGCCATGCTGGACGGCTCCGACGCCATCAGCGACTGGCCGATCCTCAACGCGCTGGTCAACGCGGTGGGCGGCGCGACCTGGGTCAGCTTCCACCACGGCGGCGGCGTGGGCATCGGCTACAGCCAGCACGCCGGCCAGGTGATCGTGGCCGACGGCAGCGAGGCCGCCGCCCGCCGGCTGCAACGCGTCCTCACCACCGACCCCGGCATGGGCGTCGTGCGCCACGTAGACGCCGGCTACCCCGAAGCCATCGCCTTCGCCAGGGAGGCGGGTGTGAAGATACCCATGGTCAATTGGTAGATTGGTAAAGTGGTAGATTGGTAAAGTGGTCACGCCCACCGGTCGACCGCGCACCAATCTACCAATGTACCAATCTACCTCGCACCTATCTACCCCCACGAGGTTCCCTCCCATGACAGCTCTCTACGGCGGTATCGAGGCGGGCGGCACCAAGTTCGTGTGCGCGGTGGCCAGCGGGCCTGGCGACGTGCGGGCTGAGGTGCGTTTTCCCACCACCAGCCCGGCTGAGACCATTGGCCGATCGATCAGCTTTTTCCAGGAGCAGGCAGCCGTCGCGCCGCTGGCGGCCATCGGCATCGCGGCTTTCGGCCCGGTGGACCCCAACCCAGCCTCCCCCACCTTCGGCTACATCACCACCACGCCCAAGTCGGGCTGGGCCAACACCGACTTCGCCAGCGCGGTGCAGCGCGCGCTGGGTCTGCCGGTGGGCTTCGACACCGACGTCAACGGCGCGGCGCTGGGCGAGCATCGCTGGGGCGCGGCTCAGGGGCTGGACACCTTCATCTACCTGACCATCGGCACGGGCGTGGGCGGCGGCGGCATGGTGGGCGGCCAGTTGATGCACGGCCTGATCCACCCGGAGATGGGCCACATTCGTCTGCCGCGGCCCAAGGACGACGACTTCCCCGGCATCTGCCCCTACCACGGCGATTGCTTCGAAGGGCTGGCCTGCGGGCCGGCGCTCCAGGCGCGCTGGGGCCAGCCGGCCGAGACCCTGCCCCCCGACCATCCGGCCTGGGACATGCAGGCGCAGACCATCGCCCTGGCGCTGTGCAACTACATCTTCACCCTCTCCCCGCAGCGCATCATCATCGGCGGCGGCGTCATGGCGCAGGCGCAGATGTTCCCCCTGGTGCGGCGCAAGGTGCAGGCGCTGCTGGCCGGCTACGTCCAGTCATCCGCCATCCTGGGCGCCGGTATCGACACCTACATCGTCCCGCCCGGCCTGGGCAACATGGCCGGCGTGCTAGGCGCCATCGCCCTGGCGCAAGCGGCGGGATAGCGGAACAGAATACCACAGCGGATGAGAACAACGGATAGCCGGTCCTCATCCGCTGTGGTATTCCGCTCCTCATCCGCTGTGGTATTCCGCTCCTCATCCGCTGTCCTCATCCGCTGTGGTATTCCGCTCCCCATCCGCTGTCCTCATCCGCTGTGGTATTCCACTCCTCATCCGCTGTGGTATTCCGCTCCTCATCCACTGTCCTCATCCGC
>JAJTXO010000014.1 GCA_021463315.1 Caldilineales bacterium
AAGCTCAACCCAAGGGTTCCGCGTTTGAGTTCAGGAGGTGTCCCCATGTCCCAGTCCACGTTCGATGTCATCGTCCACACCGACGGCGCCTGCTCAGGCAACCCCGGCCCGGGCGGGTGGGCCGCGGTGCTCTCGGCCGGCCAGCACAAGAAAGAGATCGCCGGCCGCAAGCCGCACACCACCAACAATGAGATGGAACTGGTGGCGGTGCTGGAAGCGCTCGAGGTCCTCAAGCGCACCGGGCTGTCCGTCGCCATCTACACCGACAGCCAGCTGGTGGTCGGCTGGCTGTCCGGGGAGTACCGCGCCAAAGAGCCACACATCGCCCAACTGGTTGCGCAGATCAAGACCGTTGTCGAGGGCAAGTTCCTGGCGCTGGACCTGTTCCACGTCAGGGCGCACTCGGGCAACGCGGGCAACGAGCGCGCCAACCGGCTGGCGCAGGCCGCGGCCTCCCAAGCCAAAGCCCAGTTGTTGGCTGCTGACCATGCCAGCTTGGAGCAGCTACACGACGCGTTGAAGTCACTGTAGCGGGCCAGGCCCGCAAGCAACAGCAGACTTGTTCCCGTGAAGACGGGAAACGGCATCCATTCCCAACCATTCACGCGAAAGGAGCACACTCTCATGCCTCACAACACGACGATGCAGCGCCGCCTGGACAACGTGGTCAACGCCATCGCCTCCCGCACCTGGCTGGAGACCCAGTACCAGAGCCGGGACAACGACGGCAACCCCGTCACCATCGCCCGCCAGATCCTGCCCTTCAAGCTCTACAAGAGCCGCGAGGGCCGGCTGGTGGTGGACGGCTTCGACACCTACCGCGGCAGCGTCCGCACCTTCCGCCTCGACCGCTTCAAGCGGCTGGCGCGCGGCGAGCAGCACCAGGGCGATGACCCGGCTGTTCTGCGCACACGCGGCGGCGAGATCACCGTCTACCCGGCCGCCTGGCCGCTGGTGCAGGCGCGGCCGCAGACCATCAGCCCCAAGGCGCTGGACCGCTTCCTGGCCAGCGGCTGGGCCACCCAACCCTTCGCCGGGGTGATCGAGCCGGAGGTGCACTGATGGCAGTCCCAGCCGGCCACGTGACCAACCTGGAGACCATCTACCGCGCGGCCCGCAACAACGACCTGGCGGTGATGGAAGTGAACCGCATCGGCAGCGGCGAGCCGGCCCATCTGCTGGTCGCGGTCGCGCGGGATGGCGATGAGTTCAACATCACCCCGCTGGCGCAGCTGTTCGACGACAACCCCTACGAGCAGTTCACGCCATGAGCGACCTGCAGCAGATCCTGCTCATCGGTGTGCTCACGTTTCTTGCCCTGGCGTGGGCGCACCGGGCATCACTCAAGCGCTGAAGCCATGAAGCGCAAGCGCTATCCCACCCTGCCGATGGCTGCTGGCAAAGCCCACCAGCAGTTATCGATGGCCATCATCATCCAGGACCATGATCTGGCATCCTGGATCGACCGCGCGGTCAAGACCAACCAGGTTACAGGAAGGCCCGGCGCTATTCGCGATCTCAAGCGCCGCCTGAACGAAGTCATGGAGCCAAACCCGCCGTCTTGATCCCGCCACCGCCGCAGTGCCCCGCCCGCCCAGTGCGGGCACCCCTCTGCGCAGGCGCTAGTCTGCCCAGAGTGGTGCTCACAACGGAGCGCCATCTATCCACCAGCCTCCTGTCCGGCCCATGCACGGGTCAGCAGGGGGCTTTTCGCGTTTCATGGAGGTGTAACGTGAAGGTTCAGATCAAGTACCACGGCCAGGTACTGTCGACCACCATCCCCAACCCCGCCATCGGCCAGTTCGTCACCCTGACGGCCGGCGACCAGCGCATCCGCCTTTACTGGGACGGCAAGCGCTTCGTGCTGCCCCAGGCCCACGTCGTGGACACGGCCCAGGTCGTTGCTGCGGCTGTGGAAGAGGCCCAGGAGGACGTCGCCCCGCGCGACCTGCCTGACTGGGTGTACGAGAGCCGCGACCCGCGCATCGTCACCTTGCGCGAGCAGTCAGGGCCGGACTACATCGCCTTCCAGGAACTGCGCGGCGCAGGCGCGTGGCAGCAGGCCCTGCTGATGCAGGAGATGCGCGCCGAGCGCAAGGCGCGCACTGGGGCCGGCGACGACCTGGAGCAGAGCGTCTTTGCCGCCTACGCCGACCACGCTGCCAGCCGCAAAGTCCCGCTGCCCTCGCAGTTGGAACTGGCCGAGCTGGGCGGCGACTGGCAGCCCAGCGGGGAGGACATCAAGCTGGCCCTGGAGCTGAAAGGTGAGGAGGAGTGGGCCTCTGCCCTGGTCAGCGAGGATGCCGAGCGCGCCGACGACTGGGGCTTCGAGAAGGCGGCCTGGATGCCGGATCCCATCGGACAGTTGCTGCTGGCTGCCGGGCGCGAGACCATCCCTGCCACGCCGGCGCTGACCCAGGCCTACCAGCAGCTCGACAAGCTGGTCAAGCAGCACGGCGATCTGCTGGACGCGGCCGCGTGGGCGCATGACTACCTGTACCAGCACCTGGACGCGGTGGACGGCGACCTGTTGGCCGACATCATGGCCATCACCGCCAAGGCCGACGCGCTGGCCCGCCAGATCGACCAGGCGCGCGCTGCGGTGAAGCGGCTGGAGCAGCGCTTCGGCGGCCTGCCCACCAAGCTGGAGCTGCCCATCGTCCTGGCCAACATCGCCGACCAGTGGGCGGGCATGACCGCCAAGCAGCGCGCGCTGATCAAGAAGGTCATGCCTGAGACGAAAGCTTGGGAAGAGGTGATCAGGCGGCGGGCAGGCAAGCGCACGGTGACGGTCCCGGTCATCCACCGCCGCATCTCGACCCTATGGGAGCGCTCGCAGGTGGCCGACGTGCAGGACTTCGTCGCCGAGGCCCTGGACCAGTGGGAGAACCGGCGCGCGGCCAACGATGAGCTGGCCCACCCGGACGGCGATGAGCCCAAGGTGGAGGTGGCCCTGGACAACCAGACCCGCTTCCTGGAGTGGGTGGCCCAGGGCGCGCTGAACGCCACCGCCGAGGCCTCGGATGGCTTCAAGGCTGACAAGGCCAAGAAGCCGTGGTTGGGCCGCCCCACCTACCTGGTGGTGCTGGACAGCGCGCTGAAAGCGGGTGCCAACATCAACCAGGCCAAGAACCGGGCCTACGCCGCCGACACCCTGCGCCTGCCCGACCGCGTCCTGGCCTGCACCGGAACCGGGTTCCGCGTCAAGCTCAACGGCAAGGGGCAGGAGGGCGTCGTGTCCTTCGAGGACGCGCGCCTGGCCTTCCCGCACCTGCCGGCTGCGGCCAAGGCGCGGCTGAAGGCGGTGCATGGGATGGTGCAGTAGCGCCTTGCGGCGCACGAGAAAGTAAGAGCGCAGCGGGTGCGCGGGGAGCCGCAAGGGCGGCGTAAACCCGATGTTCAGGGGATGCCCGCCGAAGCTGCGCTGTTTGTCCACAGGCGAACCGTCCGTGTAAGCTCACCTGGACTGGTGGCACGGACGGTTCGCTATGTGTAGCGCCTGGCGGCGCATGGAGAAGTGAGGGTGGAGAGGATGGACCTAGAGCAAGCGGCATCTGCACAGGCAGGGGCGGTTTGCTCTGCGCCCATCGAGAGGCAGTAGCGCCGAAGGCGCAGTGACAAGCAAGCCTGCAGCGAGCGGGCACATCTACAAGGGCTGGCCTGGCGCCTAAGTCCAGGCAGGAGAACTACCATGTACGAACAGTTGCTCATCGTCGGCAACCTGGGCAGCGATCCGGAGTTGCGCTACACCTCCAGCGGCGCGCCGGTGGCCACCTTTAGCGTGGCCGTCAACCGCAAGTGGACCAACGCCGACGGCACCCCTGGCGAGGAGACCAAGTGGTTCCGCGTCACCGTGTGGCGCAAGCTGGCAGAGACCTGCAACCAGTACCTGGCCAAGGGCCGGCAGGTGATGGTCATCGGTCGGGTGGCTGCCAGCGCCTTCACCGGCCAGGACGGCAGCCCGCGCGCCTCGCTGGAGGTGACTGCGGACAGCGTGCGCTTCCTGGGCGGCGGCCGCGGCGAGGCTGCGCCGGGCGCGCCGGCCGGCAACGGCAACGGCGCCAGCACCCACATCGATCCCATGGAGGAAGACGAAATTCCGTTTTAGGTGCGCCTGAAACACCCGCAGGCCCGGAGTGGACAGCCGCTCCGGGCCTTTTTTCTCTTATGGTAGCACCAAGGTAACGCCTTGAGCAGAGCCAATCATGTGCCCCCCAGCTCACCTCCCTGGGGCGTGGCTGGGTTGGCTCTGCTCAGCGCGTTATCGAAACCGATTGGGGGCCGCGTCTGTGGCAGCGCATTCCCTGTTCACGAGGCAGCCTGTAAGCGCAGGGACGAGTCTCGCCGCGCTTCATCCTCTCAGCGACGCCAGCACCCCACACGGAAAAGCAGCAGTTGCCCACATCCTGACGGTTGCTGTACAATGAGCGAGGCACTACACGCGAGGACTAGCCATGAGCGCGTCATCACCCATCTTGACGATAGATGGCTAGCTCACTCCCGCTCCGGTTGATCGACAGACAGACATCCCTGGTATTCAGTTATGACCCGTCGCAAGGCACGCCCAGCACGGCCCATCTCAACAACAACTGCGACACCCAACCAGCAGCGCACCAAAGACCTGGCCTACATCAAGGACAACTGGCTGCAGATTGCCGCGGCTGCCTGGGCCGGCTACCAGTTGGAGGGCCGTGGCGTCACCATTGTGGACTGCTTGAAGACCTTCCCCGTAGCCACCGGTCTGGGTCACGCCATCCGCTATGTCCCCCTACGCCATGTCCCGCCCGGCGCCGACTACGAGCGGCGCATGGCAGCCGACTACGATCCAGAGATCGAGGTTGTCGTCACTCTGATCCAGGCCAGCTCGGAGGACACCTACCGGCTGGCTAGCCCACGGCTGACCCCACCGACCGCCTACGCTCAGCAGAGCGAAGTTAAGCACTGACAGCAGGCAGGGGGGCCGCTGCCGTTTTAGCAGCTCTCCACGCCCACCCAGCATTGAGCCAGGCGGAGATGTTGACTGTGTCTGGTTGTCACACAGCGCCTTGCGGTTGCTTCTCAAAGACCAGTGTGTAGGAGAAGAAGCTGCCTGTTTTCTGCTTGAGCCGGAATCTCGCTGCCTGGGCCTTGCGGATCAGTGTACGCGCCAACGGATAATCGGGGTCAGTCAATAGTTCGCTGAAGGCCAGTACGCCGGAGGGCTTGAGCAGTCGATAGAATTCGCTCAAGGCACGGCCGGGGTCGGGTATCTCACTGATGACTGTGATCATGTAGATCGCGTCAAATGTGCCGTCGTTAAAAGGCAGGTCGTACACGTCTGCCACTCTCGCCTCAAGATTAGTGACCCCTTCAGCTTGCGCCCTCCGATTGACGCGCTCAATCATCTTGGGTTCGATGTCGATAGCGATCACTTTGCCAGCGCGCCCCACTCTGCGAGCCATTTCGATCGTGTATCTGCCGTTGCCGGGGCCGACTTCCAGCACGGTCATGTCCGGTTCGATGTTGTGCCGAATCGGCATCTCGTTCGGGGGCTGGAACCTGCGCCGCAGCGGATTGTCGATCAGGTTGGCCAGGAACTCCGGCATGGGGAATTTGTGGAAGTGACGAACAACCCGCACCAGGGTATGGAAAGCTACGGCTAGCAGCGGTATGCCGATTATGATGGCGCCAAACACTCGCAACATGGGAAGTTCCTTCTGGATCCTGCTGGTCCTTGGTGTCACAGCCTGATCTTCAGCCCAAGCGCCTCTTTCATGTGCAACAACGCCTCTGCGTTGCCGATAGCGTCGTCTACCGGATTGTGGGTGTGCCGGGTCTTGCGCAGATGCTTGAAATTCGCAGACATGTCTTTGACCAACCCCTTGTACAGGGACCCCAGGTTCGTGGAACTGTAGCCGAACGGATTCCTGCCCAGGAAGTGATGGAAGTACCAGTTGATGAACTGCCAGTCAAAGCCATTGTTGTCGGACACGAACAGAAGGCGATCCTTGGCGTTCTCCTTGAGCCACCCTTCGAAGCGCGCCATGACGTCGAGCGGATCATCGAAGGCCAAGGCTTCTTCACGGCTGAAGCCGCTAACCTGTAGCGCTTCCGGAATCCACTTCTCGGAGATAGGTCTCAGTCTGCCATAGAAGGTGCGATTCAGGGCAGATTCAACAACTACAGCGCCAAAGCAGATCATCGAGTAGTCACCCGGGATCGGACCATCCGACTCTATGTCGACCATCACGCAGGGCATATCGTGGGGCGCCTCACTGTAATTTTGGGTAATGCAGCTAATGCACTTTGTGTGCCTGTTCCATTGCTTCCGATGCCACTACAGGAAATGATGTGAAGTACGAACTACACCACAAACACCCCTTCTGTGGGACCAGTGTGGCCTACGGAGTCGATAGTGCCAAGAGGCCAGCAATCGCACCAAGTGATTGACAATGACGGATTGTAGTATACCTCAGGTTCAGGTACGCTGACACATTCCTTGGCAAGCGAGGTCTGAAGTTACTTCATCACGGGTGCATAATGTCCACCCAGATCCACTGTCCATTCACATGGGTCCAGAAGACCACCCATGTTACTTCAGTGAACTCTGGAGATTGAATCGCCGAGAGCGGAATCCTCATCTCCATCACATCACCCCAGGCCACTTGCTCTCCGAAAACATCGTAGTACTCCAACTCACCGTCACCATCAAGATCAGTCCAGGCATAAAGAGAGCCGTTGGGAACGATGTTTGTATGTAGCCACCACGATTCACCACTTTGGTCAGTGATGTTCATGTTCAACTCGATTGTGGCGTCAGAACTGAGTGGAGGATCATAGCTGTTTACCATGATGTACAAGTAGCCTTCGTCGTCCTCAGCATAGACTGCTTTCATGTCGGTGCCCGGACCGCCTCTAGTATCTCCCTCGGAATCCGTGGCAACTGGAGTATAGGATGACCAGTCTTCCCCATCCCCATCGATCAGGATAGGTAGCAACGGGGTTAAGAAATGGTGTTCAACTATAGGAAGATAGGCTCGCCTTGGCTGTCTCACTTCCCGGAAGAAGGCAAAGGTGTCATCGATCATGCGATTTGTGAACTGATGCCCTACGCCAGGATAGAGCTTGAATGAAACATCGTAGCCTAAGTCAGCCAGATAGCTAGCTTGGCCCTCAAGCCTCACTGGATCTGTGTTACCAAACTCAGCGTTGAGAAAGTCGATCTGTGCTTGTGTTCGCCAAAGCTCGCCAGGCTCTCCAGGAGCCGACAGGGTTGAGTTAGTGGTATCCTGATCGCCGATGTAAATTAACTGTGATACCTGTTGGTAGGCGTCACGGTCAAAGTCCTCTCCAACCAGTGAAGAGAAGTCGGATACACCAACTGGCCACTCCATTGCTGTCGCGACAGCGCTTGCGTAGGTGCTTTCTGGCAAAGTCATCGCGCCACCGCACTGTCCAGCAGCGATTGCGCGAATCCGTTCAGGCTGCAACAAGGCGTATCGTTGTGCAAACATGGCTCCCGCTGAGAAACCATCAACAAACACCTTGTCATCAACGTCATAGCCCATTTGCCGCAAATCAGTTACGAGCCGATCTATCATCAGGTTCACCTTGATATCGGGCCTCTGCACAAAGGGATCCGATGTGGGCAGAAACACCTTCCAATCAAATGCAACTGCATACACGTAGTTGGTGGCAGGACGCGGTATCACCGGAACCAACATTATGTATTGATGCCTCTCTGCAAGATGAGTTCTCCAAGCTGCCTGCTGTTGCGATTCGGCAGTTATTGCATTGTAGTCGTCCGAGATCAGGTTTCCGTGAAGCCCCGTTAGCCAGATGTAGCTATGCTCGGTCTTGTTGACTGAACGAGGAACATATGAGAACCAATTATAGGCGATGGTTGCGTCGGCTTCATGAAAGGTCAGTACGCCCGGAGTGATAACTGATGTGTGCCACGGCGTTGGGTCAGTCTTCTCCAGAGCAACAATGACAGTAGCCGTCCCTGCCCTAACCTCTCCTGCTTGCGCCTCTACGCGAACGTAGTTGGTGATAAGGAACGTCAGTATTGTCGTTGAAAGAACGACAAAGATGGCAGCATCAATACGCTTCATTGTATCTCCTCCTTGCTTCCACAGAAACGGGAGACACGGGGCAATCACAGCTATGCGATTCTCGCTGTGTTATAATCCGGCACTGCGGCCTTAGTCTGTTCCTGAAATCGAGCGGTACAAAACTTCCTGGCGGAGGGAACATCAGGTGTTCGTCGCCAAGGTAGTAGCACAGGGTTGATTCGCGCAATCTGTCACAATAGTATCATAGCGGGGATCAGATTGCAAGAGGTAGTCCGCATTCCGAACCGTAGCGGCTAGCGCCGCAGCCTTCTGTGCAGCCTCGGCCACCAGGTCAGGGCTTATTGCTTCTCGCAACACAGGAGGCGCGCATGCAGACCCATCAGTATCAACTCACCCTCTACCTGCCGGACGACACCGCGCAGCCAGTCGTGGCCCTGCCCAAGGCCGAGCGGCCGCGCGTCAAGGACCTGTCCATTCGCGAGGCGGCCATCCAGTACCTGGGCGAACTGCCCGACGGCGAGAAGCCGGTCACCCGCTTGCTGCACTACGGCGCAGGCGCGCTGGCCACCGACGAACTGCTGGCCTGCGTCTTCGGCCAGAACGGCCACGGCCACGCCGACGCGCAGCACCTGCTCAGCGCGTTCGAGGGGCTGCCCGGCCTGGCGCAGGCCACCGTCTACGAGCTGCAACAGCACCCCGGCATCGGCCCGGCGCGCGCCGCGCAGGTCAAGGCCGCGCTGGAGCTGGGCCGGCGACTGCTGGTGGCTGCGCCTCACGAGCGGCCCCAGATCCGCCAGCCGGCCGACGCCGCCAACTTGCTCATGGCCGAGATGTCGCTCCTCAGCCAGGAACACCTGCGCACCGTGCTGCTGGACTCCCGCAACCGGGTGATCAGCATCCCCACCGTCTACATCGGCTCGCTCAACGCGGCCGCAGTTCGGGTGGGAGAGGTCTTCCGTGAGGCTATCCGCGCCAACAGCGCCGCAATCGTGGTTGTCCATAATCACCCGTCCTCCGATCCGACGCCAAGCCCGGAGGACGTCCAGGTGACGCGCCAGATCGTCGAGGCTGGCAGTCTGCTAAATGTCGATGTGCTTGATCACCTGGTCATCGGTCGTCAGCGCTTCGTCAGCATGAAGGAAAGAGGCTTGGGCTTCAAGTAGCTGTTGTGAGTTCCAACGTAACTGTGGAATAGAACGGAATGACGATGCGGACCGTCCCGGCACAACCGGGGCGGTTTCTTTTTGCCAGGAGCAAACCTATGACCACCCTCGCCAACGCCATTCACAAAGCCAAGAAGCTGGCCCTGGAGACGCAGGCCACGGCCTACGTCATCTTCGACCCCAGCCACCTGGACAACCCGCCCGACCTGGCCTACTACGCCGCCACCGGGGAGGAGGCCGACACCTTCTTCGCCGGCTGTGAGATCGTGGACTCGGTGGAGCCGGAGGACATCGTGGAGGCGCCATGACCAACCCGACAGTCACCCAAGCAACCAACGAAATCCTGGACGCCTTCCGCACCGGCCGCCTGGCCGAGCCCCTGGCGCAGACCTTTCTGCACAGCGGTCTGCACTGCGAGCGCTGGAGCTTCACGAACCAGATGCTGGTGCACCTCTTCGGCTTCGAGGATGCGGCCACCTACAAGCAGTGGCAGGCGCTGGGCCGGCAGGTGAAGCGCGGTTCGACTGCCATCTACCTGATGCGCCCCAACCTGAAGCTGGCGCGCGTGACGGACGAGGAGACCGGCGAGGAGCGCACTGTTCAGGCGGGCTTACGCGGCTTTGGCTGGTTCCCTGTCCATGGCCTGGAGGACACCGTGCCCATCCCTGGCTTCCAGGGCCAGGGCTATGACGCATCTGTCGCCACCGGCCGCGCCTTCGTGGCCACCTTGCCGCTCTTGGACGTGGCCCAAGCGTGGGGCCTCACGGTTGCTACCTACCACGGTGGCGAGGGGCGCGCCTTGGGCTATGCCCAGCCCGGCCAACAGATCGGCTTGGGCGTCGCCAACCTGTCCACCTGGGCGCACGAGCTGGTGCACCAAGCCGAGCACCGCTTGGGCGCGCTCACCAAGCGTGGCCAGGACCGGGAGCAGGAGATCGTGGCCGAGCTGGGCGGTGCAGTGCTGCTGACTGTGTTAGGCCAGCGCGCCGAGGCCGACTGGGGCGGCGCATACCAGTACATCAAGAGCTACGCCAAGGCCAAGGATGGCGAGGGGCTGTTGCGGGAGATCATGCACGTGACGGGCCGCATGGCCGCGGCTGTCAAGCACATCCTGGACGAGGCAGAGGCGCTGCGCGGCGCACAAGCAGCTATACCAGAACTCAATGGCTCTGACTAGACGGACAACCCCTCGATTTCCTGGATCAACAGAGGCAAATTCGCTCGATTGAAGCTCAGCCCAGGAGCGGGAATGCGATGATGTTTGATGTCGGGCGGGATGTGCTTGTGATGAGGATGAGTACTCTGGAGCGTTGGGTCATCTGGATGTGGCTGAGAGTCGTACCAATAGAGCTTCTCTGATCCGCGCCACACCTCGTAGCCATAAGAGTCGATGGCCAGCGGCAGCCGGTTCAGCAGGATGCGTTCGCGCACCACCAGCTTGAGACCGCCGTCGAAACGGATCTCGCCTTCGACGCGCGCCAAGGCAGCGCCGCGCCGGATGAAGACGAGCGTGGAGCTGACGATCGAGGGAAACTGCTCCGCCAGCGTGTAGAGGAACAGCTCGTAGTCCTCTGGCGTGCGCAGCGGGCTGCTCATGCGGTCACTCGCACCAAGCCGGCCAGACTGGGTGTCCGGCGTTGCTGGCGTTGGATTTCATTGCGATACTCTGCCTGTCGCGCTAGATACGTGCGATAGACGCTGGCCCATTCGCCGAAGTCCAGCACCCAGGCGTCATCCTCCGGCTCCTCACCGCTTTGATAGGCCGCGTAGAAGGTCTCGGACCGCACGCCATAGCGACGCTCAAATACCAACAAGTCCTGCTCCAACGCGTGAATGTCCATCAGCAATTCTTCGAGGCTCATAGCGCACCTTCGTCTCATCGTGTTGTCAAGGGCCACCAGATGACCTTGCGCAGATAGTATACCATACTTCGTCTCTTTGCGCTTATCCCCATCGAGGAATGGACAATCAGCGCCACAACCGAAGCACACCTCTGTAGCGGCTAGCGCCGCAACCCGTACTGCAACCTCGGCCATCGGGTCGAAGTTTCTTGATTCCAACGTAGTAGGCCTTGCGTGGAACCTTCAGTTGAGCTTGTCGAAACCCGGCTGGTACGCCGGGCGCAGGCAGCCCAGTTCCGCGAGCCACGGAGGCAAGCCATGTCCCGCACCGTCTACACGTGCACCTGCGCTGCGCTCCGGCGCACGTGCAGGTGTCTCATCCACCTGGACCGGCCCCTCGCCCACGCGCGCCACTACCTCGGTTCCACCGACGACCTGGAACGTCGGCTGCACGAGCACGAGCAGGGCAATGGCTCGAAGATGTTGGCCGCAGTCGCGCGCGCCGGCATCAACTGGCATCTGGCGCGCACCTGGCCAGGCGACCGCTCGTGGGAGCGCCGGCTGAAGCGCTATAAAAAATCGCGGCGGCTGTGCCCTATCTGTAGCGCTGGCGCGCATGGGCGGATGCAGAAACCATAGCTCACGGAGACAACCATGACCCAACAGCCGATCAATCAGTATGAAGCCATCGACATCGCTCAGTACATCGCCAACCACACCGGCAGCCCTGTCAAGGTGACCCATCTGGGCAACGCCAAGGGCGGCTCACAGATCGGCCAGCAGCCCAAGCCCGGCCAGTCCTACACCATCGTCTACCCCGAACCCAAGTAGCGCCGGAACCTTTTGGTTGAGGCTATCGAAATCAGTTCCGAGAAGAGGAAACACCATGCCCAAGTACAAAGTGCTGGTCGACGTCGACGAAAACGACGGCGACGATGATGTGTTCGTCGTCTCGGTGACGGTCGAAGCCCCGACGCCTGCTGAAGCAATGGCCCTCGGAGAAGCCAGGGCAGTCGCCCGCTATGGCGAAAGCAAGGTGCTGGGCGCGTGGGATGCGCGCGAGCTGGCCTGATCCCTATGTACGTCAAGCTGCACGACAAGGCTGATCGCCTGCGCTTCACCGTGCCCTGCGCGGCCTACGTGGCCGACAACGCCGACGGACTGCTGCTCTTGGAACTGGTGGGCGCGGACAGCGAGAACCGCGCGGTCTGGAGCCACATCGTCAAGGCGCGCAGCGAGCGCAGCCTCACCGCCACCTCGGCTCACTTCCACGCCGGCGCGTCGAAGGATGTAATCTGCGTCGTACCCACCACCAAGTACCACAAGGTGGAGCAGTCGGGCCGCGTGATCCTGCTGCACGATGGCCTGACGCGCTTTCGCTACGAGTACCTGTTGGGCGGCGATGACGACGCACCCAGCCCCTGGTTCATGCTGGCCTTGCAGCAGCACATTCCCATCCCGGTGCTGCCCCATTGGGCGCCGGTGATCTGGGCCAAGGCTCGTGAGCTGAGCCTGGTGCAGGCGGCCGACGTTTCCTTTGGCCCGGCCGTGGTGTGGCAGTTGGACCTCAACCAGAACACTTGGGAGCGGATGATCCAGGACTTGGTGAAAGCCAGGAAGGTGACTGTGGAGGCGCGTTGATGGACATCGACTTCACCTTGACACCGGTCACCAGCCGGACCATCGTCCAGGGCAATCGCACGCTGGACAGCCAGGTCTGCTTGCACGGCAAAGGCCAACTTGCCCGGGATTTTCTGCGCCGGTTTCGCCGCGCAGCCGCCTCGCTGGAGGAGATGGGCGTGCGCTTTCACCTGGACGGCAACGATCTGGTGATCTACCAGATCCCACCCGACATCCAGGCCGACTTCGACGCCAAGGGCGCAGTCGTCGGCGCCTCCTGGTCGGTGTGGGACGCGGGCAACGATCCCATGTGCTAGGCCGGAACCCTCGGGTTGAGGCTGCCGAAACCTTCAGGTTGAGCCCGCCGAAACCCGTTCCGAAGGAGTGAAGCTCGTGAAGACGTTCTACGTCCATGTTCCTGGGCATGGGGATGCCTATTCAGTGCAAGCTGACGACAAGAGAAATGCCCGCCAACAGATGCGGGACTTCCTGTCCACACGCTCGCGCGAGTGCAAACGTCTGCCCAGCGGCACAGCAGTTTGGGAGTTCACCCCACAAGCGCGGCGCATCGTCGACGCCGCCCGCAAAGCGATGAGCCGCGACTACGCCGCGGCCGGCCAGATATTCGATCCGTAAGAACGCTCAAGCGCTTTCTTGCGCCGACAACCTTCCAAGCCCGGACCGCCCTCGCAAAGCGGCCGGGGCTTATTGATTCCAACCGCATTCGACGAACATCCCATGGCACGACTGGCCTCCATCGAGAAAGCCGGATATTTTCCCTGCCCCACCAGCGTGGTGGAGACCCTGGTCTTGCGCCACATCCGCCTCCACCCCTGGGCGGTCGCCCCCACCTACATCCTCGACCCGTGCGCCGGCGAGGGCAGCGCCGTCCACACCTTTGCCCAGGCCCTGGCCAGCCTGCCCACATCCGCCATGGCGGCCCACTACGCGGACATGGCCGCACAGTGCCAGCGGCGCATCCACGTGCGGGCGGTGGAGATCGACGCCGAGCGCGCGCGGGCAGCCCAGGCGCTCCTGGGGGAGCAGAACGTCCTGCACGCAGCCATCGAGAGCGTGTCGGCCGTGGGCCAGTTCGGCATCGTCTGGCTCAACCCGCCCTACGACCAGGTGGCCGGGGGACGCGCGGAGCTGCTCTGGGTGCGCATGTGCGCGCCGTTCGTGGGCGAGAGCGGCATGCTGGTCCTCATCGTGCCCGACATGTTCGTGGGGACGGGCCGCTATGCCAAGGAGATGACCAGCGCGCTTTACCACGCCGGTTTCGGCTCCAGCCTGGTGCTGCGCTTCCCCGACCCTGAGTACGCGCCCTTCAAGCAGGTGGCTATCCTCGCCAGCCGGCCGGTCAGCTCAAACAGCTACGCCTATCGCAACATCGACCTCCAAGTGGCCGGCGTCATCGGTCAGTGCACTCGCACCCACACCCACATCATCCGCGCCTACGACACCACGCCCACCCTGACACGCGTCATCCGAGCCAAGCCGCGGTCCAGCGTCTTCGAGGTTGACCAGCCGGCAGTCGTGCTGGACCTTCTGGGCGACCCGGCGGGCAGCTCAAGTGCTCTGCGACCGCTGGCCCCCATGCGTTCAGAACACGCGGCCATGGTAGCGGCCGCGGGGATGTTCAATGGCGCAGTGGTGGGAGATAAGATCATGAAGGGCACCACCATCAAGCGGGTACTCAAGACCACCAGGCACTCGGAGACCGAGGCCGGCACCCAGGTGACGGAGGAGATCGAGGCCGAGGTGCTGGCTGCGCAGCTGGCGACCATCGACATGCGCACCGCGGCCATCGAGGTGGTCAACAGCATGGACCACAAGGAGCGCTTCGAGGCGCTGTTGGAGGCGCACGCGGCCGAGTTCGTGGACCTGGCCAAGCGCCTCTACCCGCCTGTGTTCACGCCGGAGGACATGGGACGCTACGAGGGGGCGCTCAGCCACATCCGCGCGCCGCGCGCCATTGGTGGGCAGCAGAATGGGATGTTCCCGCCTCAGGCATTTCGCGCGGGCGCGATCCTCGATGGCTGGCGCAGACACAATGTGGTGACGATGGTGGGGGAAATGGGCGTTGGCAAAACCCTGTGCGCCATGGCCGCCTGCACAGTCAAGGCCCTGCAGCGCAAACCCCACAACCAGAAGATCGTGGTCCTGTTGCCGCCCAAGGAAGACCTGGTGAAGAAGTGGGCCGAGGAGATCCGCACCGCACTCAGGGAATACCGGCCCTACGTGGTACATGCCCAGACCATCTCTGACGTGCAGGCCGCGTTCGCGCGCGATGGCTTGGTCTTCGTGCTGCTCAAGGAGACCACGGCCAAGATGAGCAGCGGCTGGGCGCCGGTGGAGCCGGTCCAGCCGCGCCAGCGCAGGCGGCCCAAGCCAGGCGCAATCCTCATCGGCGTGCGGCCGCCGCGCTGCCCTGCCTGCGGCCAGCCCATCCTCTACGACGTGGACGATCCCGGCAAGATCAAGGCCCATTGCCAGCACTGCGGCACACCCATGTGGACCGCCACCCGACGCAAGAACGGCAACGGCAATGGCAGCGGGCCAGGGTATGCTCGCTACCCCCTGGCGCGCTTCATCCGCGACCGCTATCGCGACCGGTATCTGCTGATCATCGACGAGGCGCACGGATTCAAAAGCGGGGACAGCGCGCGATCGTACGCGGCCCAGGACCTGCTCGCCAGTTCCCACTGCGCCCTGCAGATGACCGGCACCCTCTACAACGGCATGGCCTCGTCGATCTACTACCTGCTCTGGCGCGCGCTGCCCGAGTTTCGCGCGGCCTGGGGGTGGAGCGACGTGCAGCGCTTCATCAACCAGTACGGCCTGTTCGAGAAGATCACCCGCACCTACCGCGACAAGCACTCCACCAGCGCATCGGGATACGAAAACTTCACCGAACGCAAGTCGGAGCGGCCTGGCATCCACCCGGCCATGATCGCGCTGCTGCTCCCGTCGACGGTGTTCTTCGGCATTCGTGATCTCGATGTGATCCTGCCGCCCTACGCCGAGCACACCCTGTTCGTGCCGCGGCCCAAGGAGTTCCAGGCGGTGGAGCGCTACCTGGACGAGGTCAGGTCGGACGCAGTCGCGCGCATGATGGACGGCGACTACCGCCTGATGGCGCAGTACACCTGGGCCAACCTGGGCGCATGGGACGTGGCCAGCGTCGGCGACCAGGTGGACGGGCACAGCCTGCCGCCCATCGCCTGCCCCGGTGATGTGTGGATCAAGGAGGAGGCGCTGCTGCGGCTGATCGCGCGCGAGAAGCGAGCCGGCCGCAAGGTGCTTTGCTTCGTGGGCCAGATCAACCGGCGCGACCCCACCGGCCGGCTGTGTGGTCTACTGGAGCGCTATGGCATGCGCGGCGCAGTCATGCGGGCCGACGAGAAGCAGCGCGTCCAGTTCATCCGCCGCGCGTTGGCGCAGGGTGCGGATGTGGTCTTCACCTCAGCCCCGCTGGTGATGGTGGGCATCGACCTTCTTGAGACGCCCACGCTGGTCTGGTTCACCGCTGAGTACAACATCTACGTGGTGCAGCAGGCCAACCACCGCTCGTTGCGTATCGGGCAGACCGAGGATGTACACATCTACTACCTGGCCTACGACGAAACACCCCAGGCCTACGCCATGCACCGCGTCGCCAAGAAGCTGGCCGCAGCGCAGACCCTGCAGGGCGACGTGCGCCAAGGGCTGGCTGCGCTCTTGGGCGAAGAGGACTTCGTCAGCCGGCTGCAGGACGCTACCATTCACAACGAGCACTACGAGAGCGAGATGACCATCGACGACCTGCCGCCCCTGGTCCCGTTCGCGCCCGAGAGCCTGTCCCGAGCTGGTCCAAGGATGGACATACAGGTGAAGGTGCAGACCAACGGCCATGCCCGCGTGCGCGCGATGGTGCAGGTGGAGGACCTGCGCCAGTTCCACCAGTTGAGCTTGTTTGGATGAGGAGGCGCAATCCGACAATCCGATTTCCCTCTTTACACGAGGGATGTCCTGTGCTATACTGGGGTCATTGGCGCCCGTTGGACAGTCTTCCTCCCCCCCACTGTCCTAGCGGGCGTTGTCGCGTCCGAAACCCGGTTCGGAAATTCTGGCATTCTTCGGCGTAATATGGCTAAGCCTGCGTCATCAATAGCCTGAACAGTTTCGTGTCTCTTTTCGAGAACACGCGAAGCTAAGCAAGGGGTACATGTCTACAAAAAGGAACATGTCGAGCAAGTAATGTCAACAGTAGTCTCCACTTGACAGATTCAACAACATCTGATAAAATCGCGTAACAACAAGCTTAAAGTTACTTTACGAGGTTCCGAAAGTGGTAAACAAGCGCAGATCGCTATTGCAGGCGAAGATTCTGATCCAACTGGGAGCCAGTCCTGCCAATTCAATCAGTGCGTTGGCAGATCGGTTGAGCTCTCAAAGGCCATCGGTTAGTCGTTCGCTGAACGGACTCAAGGAACAGGGATTAGTTGTACGTGAAAAAGGTGAGTGGCGATTGACACCTGAGGGAACCTCAGAATTGGTTGAAGCTCAGGCGGTTTTGGCTGATACTATTGACCAAGCCGCAAAAGCCACGCAGAGAACCACCAAAGTCCTGCTTGACGTTCGTGATCTTTCGGCAGGACCTCCCAGCGGTGTTCTTCCTCCCTTCAATCTCGAAAATCTACTAGGAATGGTAAGATTGAGCGAGCAGCTGCAGGAGAGTGTTGCAGCATACCTTCCGATAACGACGTCAATTGACATGTTGTCTCAATTCGGCCAGGTAGTTCATGAAATGGGTCAATCATTGCGAATACCAACCGTCATTGAGGATTTGTCAAGTGTGTCGAGAGATATGTTCACTAGCCTGTCTGTGAGTTCACAAGTACAGTCGATGATCGATGTGGTAGCAAGTCAAACAAGCTTGCGTGCGGAACGATCTCTGGGATACTGGGTGCCCGAGATAGCTTCAGCGCTGGACTCATTGATTAGCGTGCAACAGCGCAGCAGTGCAATGTTGGCAACACTGCTTCCGTCAGTCGATGTCCTGCAAGACCTGCATTCCTTTCGGCAGGGCAATCTTTTATTGTCAAGTACAATCGATGAAATGGCGGCTGTGGCTGAGACAAGCTTCCGACAGTCTCTGATGAGCACCTGGGACAATAGCTCATGGATGGTTCGTGAGCTTGCTGTGGTCAGCCAAACTTACCGGAGTCTTATCTCAACGTATCTTGATCAGCTTGATCAGACAACAATTCCCTACCCGCAGTTTCATGACTTGACAATCCCACCGACGATTCCTGTAGCATGGTATGCGAAAGCAACGCATGCCTGGATTGATGGTGCGTCTGAATACGAAACAGAGAGTTCCCCTAGGATTATCAAGGAAGAGTGGGGTGACACCGACCTTGATGAATCTTTAGCTGCTATCGATCCCGACTTGGTTGCCATGCGGCGAGGTTCCTGGAACGCGTACAATCTACGCGGAGCTGATTGGCAACGGCACGCCAGCATATCACAGCGTGAGATGTTGACGAAATTGCTTCGTGCGATTGTACCAACTGATCAGCTACCCATAGAGCTTCGTGGTAAACCGGCCATAAAACCAAGGGTGAGAGTGATTCTGGCTGCAAGTGACAAGGACGCTGAGTTTGTTGAAGCAGTGACAGAAGCCGTCTTTGTCAGTTATGATCAGCACAACAAGTATTCGCATGGAAACGTAAAACAAGACGAATGCCTTCGAGGATTGATGCATACTACAGAAGGCTTGATCCGTTTTCTACTGGCGCTGCTCAATCGACCAGCCCCTCAGGACCCGCAATGAGATAGGTGCCACAGGTTCCACGTTTGCCCAAGCGCAAAGGATGACACACGTGTCTCATGACGACTCGTTAGTTGTGCTTTGTGCTTGTGCTCGTTGGAGCGGGAAAGATCTAGTAATGCTGCCCGGAACCCGGTTCCGCGATCGCGCGGATCGCCTCGCCGGCTAGCCGTACTGGCTTACCTACCGGCCGCGCCTCGCCCTCCACGACGCGCACCGGCTCACTGCCTCCTCCCAGGAATAGGTTGAGCAGCACCGCCGGCCGCTGCGCCTCGCCCTGAGCAGGCTTCTCCTCCACCGCTCCGTCCACAGGACGCACGCCGGCCAGCGCCAGCAGGGTCGCGGCTGCGTCCATGCGCACCTTCTCGCTCCTACCAGAGCGCATCAGCTCGACCATGGTCTGCAGCGCCTCCTGCACGTGGTCGGAGGCGAACCGGCGCGCGCTGCCGATGTTGGGCCACAGCGGCACGATCTCGTCCAAGAGCTCGCCGTTTGAGTTGTCGGCAAACCACTCGCGCACGGTGCGCACAGGGATGCCCAGCTTGTCAGCCACGCTCTCGGCGGTGGGCCGGCCCCCTCGGAAGTCAAAGTAGGCTCGTAAGGCTTCAAGTTTCAGCGCGTCGATCTGGCGCTGTGAGATGAGGTTGCGGTCCATGCAGGTGTCCTCCTTTCCAGAGCAATTATAGCACTTCCGATACGTTCTACGCAATGGGGCTGGCGTTGCACCGAAGTCAAAACACTGAACAACACCACAGGTTGATGAGGGCACAGCAACCGCGCCGCGCATATTCAGTCGTCTCGGCTTGGTTGCATGCCTTGTCATTGACATGCTATTTTCCTTTGGCCGTGTATTCTCCGTAGGGGCGCGCTGCCATTGCGAGAGAGAGGGAGAAGATCCCGGAACCCGGTTCCGGCTATATGGCGACAGCCGTTT
>JAJTXO010000140.1 GCA_021463315.1 Caldilineales bacterium
ACCATCGCGGCATAGCGGCTGCGCTCGTCCGCGCCCAGGTTGCTGGCCGGGATGCCGGTCATCAGGCTCAGGGCCAGTGTGACATCCTCCGCATCCAGCCGCCCATCGCCGCGGCCGGCCGGATGGAAGGCGACGTGCGCCTGCTGGTCCATGCGCACCAGCGCGCAGGCCCGATGCAGCAACTGCATCGCCGAGGCTGGCAGCGCCGCGGCCGTCAGATAGCGCCGGGCCAGCCGGGCCGCGGCCGGCAGCACCTCGTCGGCGATCTGGATGCCATAGTCGGTCTGTAGCTTGGGACGATGGACGCCCAGAATGGCCGCGGTCTCCCGCTCGTCCGGCTCTGACACCCGCACCAGATGCAGATGCTCGGCCACGGCCGGATCGCCCGCCATGCGCTCGGTGAAATCGCTCTCCACGGCCGTGCCGATGAGCACCGCGCCGCCGTCCAGCAGCGCCTTCTGCACCAGACGGGTGGCCTTGGGAAAATCGGCGCGCACCACACCGCCGAAGAAACGCTGCATGTTGGGCAAGAAGAGGATGCCGCCCGCGGCCTGGCGCAGCCCTGCCTGCACGGCCGCGGCTGCGTCGTCCAGCAATGCGGTCTCGCCCACCTGCACCAGCTTGCTCAGCCCGGCTGGCCCCTGGCCCTCGGCCATCAGCAAGGCCAGGCTATGCACCAGCGAGCGCTTGCCCACGCCGGCCGGCCCCAGCAAGAGCACATGACGCGGGCCGGTCATGGCCAGCAGATTGAGGATCTCGCGCAGCAGAGTCTCCCGCGGGTAGACTGGATTGAGCTCGCCAGCCTTGGCCAGCGCGGCCAGATCCACCGTGGTGATGCGGCGGGCCAGCACATCGTCGGCCAACACCCCGGAGAGGGTGGTGGGGGTCAGGCCGTGGCGCTGCAAGAGGCCCGCGGTGCTCACCCCGCGCTGCGACATGGCCGCCAGCGCATGAACCCCGCCCACGTAGATCTCATCCATGGACTGAGCCACCGCCTTGCCCTCGTCCAACACCACCAACATCTCGTCGGAAAGAGGAATACGGCGGCCATCGGCCGCGACGAAGTCGAAGTCGGCGCTGCGCCCCTCGCGGGACCGGATCTGCTCCTCGGCAGCGCGCTCGATATCGGCCAGCTTGAAGCCGCGCTCGCGGCTGAAGCGCTCCAACAGGCGATAGGCCGGCCCATCCTGGCCGCGCAGCAAGGCCAGCAGCAGCAGCTCCGGCGACAGCACGCGGCGGCCATAGACCGGCAGGCTGCGCGCCGCTTCGTTCAGCGCACGACTCAAGTCGGGCGCCAGGAGATCAGGGTTCAGTGTTCCCACAACCATCGGTCACGGCTTGGGCTCGGGATCAGCATCGGTCAGCACAACCGAGTTGTGGCCGCCGTACTCGTTGGCGTAATAGGCGTCGGCCTGGTTGTCGTTGATCCAATCCCCATCGCACAGGTAACGGAATTGATAGGCATCTCCGGCGACCACCTCCACCGTCGCCTGCCAACGGCCCTGCGCGTCTTGCTGCATCGGCAGAGCCACCACATCCCAATCGTTGAAGTCACCCACGACATAGACGCTGTCGGCCCAGATATGCTCGGGCAGGGTGAAGGTCAGTCGGCACTTGGTTGTTTGTTCGGCACGAAAGAAAGTTTTCTGGATCATGGCATCACACTCTGCACCACGACATCGACCAAGCATTGAGCTATCATACCGCAACAACGGCGCATTGGGGAAATTTCACGCGTGACACCAGACTTCGGAAGTCAGCGCTGGAAACGCGCGTGCCGCGGCGACTTCCGAAGTCTCATGTGCGCGGCTATAATGCCTGCGTCGAATGAACCAACCACGGCGTGCCCGCGTGCAACCATCGCCCGATCATCCTGCCCATCGCTCATTGTCACGATTATGTCAAAACGTTTTCTTCTCCTCCTCAGCGCGCTCCTGCTTCTGCTGGCCGCCTGCGACAGCGGCTCCGCGCTCAGCCTCTACCTGGAGGCCAATCGGGCGCAGCTCAGCCAGCCGGCCGGCATCGACGCGCAGCCCATCGCCTTCATCGTTCCCCCCGGCGCGCCGGCCAAAGCCATCGCCCAGGACCTGCAGGCGGCCGGCCTGATCACCGACGCGCTGCTCTTCGAGGCCTACGTGCGCTCCAGTGGGCTGGCCAGCCGGCTGGAGGCGGGCGAATTCCAGCTCAGCGCGACCATGACCATCCCAGAGATCGCGGCCGCGCTGCAACACGCGGTCGCGCCCAGCGTCACCGTGGCCGTGCGGCCCGGCTGGCGGCTGGAGCAGACCGCCGACGCCCTGAACCAGTCCGGCGCGGCCGACGGCGAGGAATATCGGCGGGCCAGCCAGGCGGCCGATCTCAGCGGCCTGGCCGTGGAGGATCGCCAGCGCTACAGCTTCTTGCAGTTTCTGCCGGCCGGACAGGGCCTGGAGGGCTATCTCTACCCCGATTCCTACCAACTGCCGCGCGACCGCGCGAGCGCGGCCGACCTCATGCAGCGCCAACTGGACGAATTCGAGGCGCGGGTGATGCCGGTCTACTGGGAAGCCATCGCCCAGGGCGCCACGGAGCTCGGCCTGCACCAGGCGCTGACCCTGGCCAGCATCGTCGAGCGCGAGGCGGTGCTGGACGAGGAGCGTCCCATGATCGCCGGGGTCTATCTGAACCGCCTGGCGGCCGGCATGCGGCTGGAGGCCGACCCGACGGTGCAGTATGCCATGGGCTTTCAGCCGGCCAGCGGCCAGTGGTGGAAGACCCCCGTCTTCCTGGAGGAGTACAGCCAGGTGATCAGCCCCTACAACACCTACCTGAACGCTGGTCTGCCGCCCGGTCCCATCGCCGCGCCCCGGCTGGCCAGCATCCAGGCTGTGATCGACCCTGCCCAGCACGACTATCTCTTCTTCGTGGCTGAGCCGGGCGGCACGGGCCGTCACGTCTTCGCCCGCACCTTCGAGGAGCATCTGGAGAACGTGCGGAGGTATCGCGGGGAATGAGGGGATAGGAGATAGGAAATAGGAGATAGGAGATAGGAAATAGGAGATAGGAGATAGGAGATAGGAGATAGGAAAGCAGGAGCGATGAACAATTCGGGCTTGCGAGCGTGTTATGGGCTGGATGAAAACTATGCGCATTCTTTCTTTGGCTCGACCTGATCGCCGGCCGCGCTGGCTGGCTGCCGGCCTGGTGGCGTTGGCTCTGCTGCTGGCTGGCTGCACCACCCCCAAGCAACTGGGGGAGCGGCCCGCGCCCACCGCGCAGGAGGCGGCCGAGATCTACCTGCAGCGCTACCAGCCCGGCCCGCTGCCGCGCATCTTCGAGACGACACGCGTCACCGATCGCCATGGCGCGCTGCTGGCCGAGCTGTGGGAGGAGGGACGGCGCACCTGGCTGCCCCTCGACCGCATCTCGCCCCACCTGCTCAGCGCCACCGTCGCCGTGGAGGACGCCACCTTCTACTCCAACCCCGGCATCGATCCCGCGCGCATCGCCGGCGCGGCCCTGCAGAACGCCCAGCAGGGGGACGTGGTCAGCGGCGCATCGACCATCACCATGCAACTGGCCCGCAACCTCTTCTTCGGCCCCGACGCACGCTACAGCCAGACCATGGACCGCAAGATGCTGGAGGCCGGCCTGGCCCAGGAGCTGACCACCCTCTTCAGCAAGGATGAGCTGCTGGAGATGTACCTCAACCTGCTGAACTACGGCCATCTGGCCTATGGGCCAGAGGCGGCCAGCCAGGTCTACTTCGGCAAATCGGCCGCCGAGCTGAGCCTGGCCGAGGCGACGCTGCTGGCCGGCATCCCGCAGCAGCCAGCCAACCTGGACCCGCTCACCAGCTTCGAGGCCGCCCGCGCCCGCCAGCGCACCGTGCTGGACATGATGGTGCGCCACGGCAAGCTGACGGTCGCGCAGGCCGACGCGGTCTACGCCGAGCCGATCGTGCTCAACCCCCAGCCTGACCGACGCATCGTGGCCGCGCCGCATTTCGTGACCTACGTGAGCGGCCTGGCGCAAGGCCTGCTGGGCGAGCAATCGCTGCCCCGCAGCGGCCTGCACATCACCACCACGCTGGATCTACCCATGCAGACCGCCGCGCAGGCGCTGGTCACCGCGCGCGTCGCCGAGCTTCAGCCGCAGTTCGACCTGAGCAACGCCGCGCTGGTGGCGCTGCGGCCCGGCAGCGGGGAGATTCTGGCCATGGTGGGCAGCGCGGATTTCGCCGACGCGGCCATCGATGGCCAGGTCAACGTGGCCACCAGCCCGCGCCAGCCCGGCAGCGCGATCAAGCCGATGCTCTACGCGGCCGCCTTCGAGGACACCCTGATCAGCCCCGCCAGCGTGCTGTGGGACCTGCCGGTGACCTACACCGTCAGCGCGGACAACGTCTACATCCCCGCCAACTATGACCGGCAGTTCCACGGCCCGGTCACCGCGCGCACCGCCCTGGCCAGCAGCTACAACATCCCCGCGGTCAAGCTGCTGGATGCAGTGGGCGTCGGCCGGATGCTGGACAGCGCCCAGGCCATGGGGCTGCACAGCCTGAGCCGCGATCAGGGCTGGTACGGCCTGAGCCTGACCCTGGGCGGCGGCGAGGTGACGCTGCTGGACCTGACCACGGCCTACGCCACGCTGGCCAACGCCGGCACTTATGTCGAGCCGACCCCCTTCGCGGCGCTGGCCGATGGGCTGGGGCGGCCCCTGTCCCTGCCCGCGCAGCAGCTCAGCCAGGCCATTTCGCCGGCCGCGGCCTGGCAGGTGACCGATATCCTGGCCGACAACGCGGCGCGCGCGCCGGCCTTTGGCGTCAACAACCCGCTGCGGCTCAGCCGGCCCGCGGCCGCCAAGACCGGCACCACCAGCGATTGGCGCGACAACTGGACGGTGGGCTACACCCGCCATCTGGTGGCCGGCGTGTGGGCGGGCAACAGCGATGGCCGGCCCATGCGCAACACCAGCGGCCTGACCGGCGCCGCGCCGATCTGGAACGCCTTCATGCAGGCGGTGCTGGACGATCCCGCCCTGCTGGCCGCGCTGGAGGCTGACGACGCTCCGGCCGCCTGGCAGTTCCAGCCGCCGGCCGACATGGCGCAGGCCAGCGGCCCGGGCGGCCTGGCCTGCCCGCCCGGCCTGCTCTGCCGGGAAGGGGGCGATTTCTACAGCCGCGCCTGGCTGGAGGCCACCGGCGCGGATGGCCCGCTGGCCGACAGCGTGGCGCTGGCCCCCACCGCGCCGGTCTACGTGGATCGCGGACAGGGCGGCCAGTGGACCGCCTATTGCCAGGTGGAGCCGGCCCTGCTGCGCCCGCTGCTGCACCTGCCGGCCGGCGTCGGCTTGAGTGCGCCCGGCAGTGACGAGGCGCGCGCCCGGCTGGCGCGCGAGCGCGAGCAGGCCCTGGCCTGGACGTTACGCCACCCCACCGCTCTGGATCTGGGGCCGTGCGATCAGTTGGCCGCGACCCTGGCCCCCGCGCTGGCGCTGGATGCGCGCCCGGACGAGCCAGCCGCGCAGGTGCTGGTGGACCTGGCCGCGGCGCTGGATCCCCACGCCGGCCCGGTGGCTGGCGACGCCGCGGCGCCGGTGGCCGTCAGTGGCGGCGGCGCGGGCCAGCCGGGCAGCTTCAGCCTGGCCCAGCCGGTCAGCCACGACGCGACCTGCCCCGGCAACTACATCGTGGGCCAGGTGCTGGACGCGGCCGGCGCGCCCCTGGCCGGCGTGCGCATCAGCCTGGTGGATCAATGGGGCAACCGCGCCGAGGCGTGGAGCAAGGAGAGCGCCGGCGACTTCGGCCACTACGACTTCCCCATCAACTTCTTCCCCAACCAATACACGCTGACGGTCATCGACGGGGATGGCAATGCCCTGAGCGGGCCGGTGATGATCGACCACCTGCAAGGGGAGGGGGGCGACGCGCCCTGCCACACCGTCACCTGGCGCGGCGGCTGACGGTCGCCCCCACCCCGTTTCCTACAACACGAAGATGTTCTGCAACAGCATCATAGCCAGAAAGCCGGTCATGCCCGCGACCGCGCTGGAAAGGCGCTGCCGTTCGCTGTCGCGGCTTTCGGGGATCATCTCGCTGAGCACCAGGAAGATCATGGCGCCGGCCGCGAAGCCGAAGGCATAGGGCAGCAGCGGGCGAAAGGCGATCACCGCCAGATAGGCCGGCACGGCCGCCAGCAACTGCGGCAGGCTGGAGACGATCGCCCAGCCGACGCATTTCCAGCCGCTGACCCCCTGGGCACGCAGCGGCAGCGACACCGCCACCCCCTCGGGGATGTTGTGGATGGCGATGGCGACCATCATCACCAGCCCCAGGCCGACCTCGCCAGAGCCAAAGGCCACGCCGATGGCGATGCCCTCGGGAAAGCTGTGGATGGTCAAGGTGATCAGCACCAGCAGCGCACGCCGCGAATCGGCCGCGGACAGCCCGCTGAACTCCACCTCCCGGCCGCCCAGCCAGACCGAGGTCGCGGCCATGACCAGCGCGCCCAGCAGAATGCCCAGCGCCACCGAATTGATGCCCGCGTCGCTGACACCTGGGATGATCAGGTTGAAGATCGACGCGGCCAGCATCAGCCCGCCCGCGGCCGCCCAGCCCGCCCGCGCCCACTTCTCGGGGAAGTCTTTGACAAAGACAAAGGGCAGCCCACCCAGGCCGCACGCCAGCACCGTGATCGTGCTGGCGATGAAAGTATTGACAAGACCGGAACTCATAGCAGGTCCTCCGTCATGCGAACGCTGTGCGCTCGTCCACCATCAACGACGCGCTTGGTCTAAGCGCTTGTCCGTAGCTAACTTCGCGCTCTGGCCGGTCTCTGACCGAGCCGCGCCGCGATGTTGTTTGCGGACAGTCGCTAAGCGCCTTCCTCACGATGTGCGCTCTCCAGCACGCGACGGTCGGCCGGGTCCAGCCGGGCCAGCAGCTCGCCGTCCATGTGCGCGAAGATGCGCTGGGCAAACAGCTCCATCCAGACGAATTGGCGGGCGATCAGCACCAGGTTGCGGTTGCGGGTGACGGTGGCCGACGCCGCGCGGCCGGCCGCGCTGGCCGCCACCAGCACCTCGGCGCCGTCCACCACCACCACCAACATGCCCGACAGCTCATGCAGTTGGCTCTCCAGCGGCGGATGGCGCACCACCTGGCTGCAGCGCAGCGGCGCCACGCCGGTCAGCACCGCGCTGGTCGAGACGCCGCGCCCATAGCTTTCCGCAATCGCCGGCTCCAGTGCGGCCACGTCGGGATCGTCCAGCACCAGGAAGATCTCCTGTTGGGCCCGGCCGATCAACTCCCGGGCATAGGCCAGCAGCGCCTCGCGCCCGCTGATCGACCAGATCCGATCCTCCTCGCGGCCCTGATACAGCCCCGCCAGCCCGGCGCGCAGCTCCTCCACCAGGCGGCGCTGGGCCTGCTCGTGGTTGTCCAGCAGCACATCGGGCGGCAGCGGCCGGTAGAGGGTGGCGCGCTCGTCGGGCGTCTCCAACACCGCGCCGCGCAGCTTCAGCCGGCCCAGCGCCTCGTAGACCATGGAGCGCGGCACGCCGGCCGCCTTGCTGATCTGGTAGCCGGTGGCCGGGTAGTCGTCCAGCAGCGCCAGGTAGACCTTGGCCTCATATTCGGTGAAACCCAACTCGGCAAGCTTCGTCAACAGATACATAGTCACTCCTCGATAGTAGTCTTAATCCAAACTACTATCGACAGTATACGCTACGGAGGGCGATCTGTCAAGGGGGAGGCGTAACGAGTAACTCGTAACGAGTAACTCGTAACCCGGAATCGCGGGGGTTGTCTCTGGGTTGTCAGGGCGTGCTCACTCCCCGCTCGGGCCGGTCTCCGACCGTGCCCGCCTTTCTCCAAGTGGACATGCCGTGGTAGAATCCCCCCGATGACCCATCTCCACGTCCATTCCCACTTCACCCTGCTCGGCGGCACAGCCTCCGTCCCGGCGCTGGTCGAGGCCGCGACAGCCGACGGTCTGACCAGCCTGGCGCTGACCGACGACTGCGCCCTGTATGGCGCGGTGGCGTTCAGCCGCGCCTGCCGCGCCGCGGGCATCCAGCCCATCACCGGCATGGCCGTGCGCGTCGCCCCGCTGGATGCCCTGGATCTGGCCGACGACGGCGGGCCCGGCCTGTTGACGCTGCTGGCTGCGGGGCCAGAGGGCTATCGCTCCCTCTGCCGGCTGTCGTCGTCGGTGCAGTCCCGGCCCGACCGGCTGGAGGCAGCCGCGGCCGGGCTAAGCTGGGACGCGCTCAAGGCCC
>JAJTXO010000141.1 GCA_021463315.1 Caldilineales bacterium
AGGGCCACCGACTGGCCCTCCAGGGTAGTCAACGTGAGGTCAGGGGCGAGATCGCCCGGCTTGATTTTGGGCATGGGTTCTCTGTCCAGGCAACTTGCTAATGCGCGCAGCCGTGCAGCCAGGCCCGGCCATCGCGTGCCAGCAGCTCGTCGGCCTCGGCCGGGCCCCAACTGCCGGGCTCATAGCTGGCCAGAGGCGCTTTGCCGGCTCGCCAGGCATTCAGGATCGGGTCCAGCAGCCGCCAGGCCAGCTCGGCCCGGTCGCCGCGCGTGAAGAGCGATGCGTCGCCTTGCAGCGCATCCAGCAGCAAGCGCTCGTAGGCTTCGGGAATCGAATTGGCCTGGAAGGAATCCCGATAGTGGAAGGCCAGGTTGACGGTGTGCAGATCGGCCACGGTGTCGGGCACCTTGGCCTGCGTACGCAGGTGAATGCCCTCGTCCGGCTGCAGGCACAGCGTCAGCACGTTCGGCGCGATCTCGGCGCCGGCCGGCAGGGGGAACATCAGGTGGGGCGGCTGCTTGAACTGGATGGTGATCTCGCTGGCCTTGGCCGCCAGCTGTTTGCCGGAGCGCAGGTAGAAGGGCACGCCCTGCCAGCGCCAGTTGTCGATGTAGAAGCGGATGGCGGCGTAGGTCTCTGTCTGCGAGGCCGGATCAATGCCCGGCTCGTCCAGGTAGCCGCGGTACTGGGCTCGCACCGTGTGCGGCGCAACATCATCCTGGTGGATGGGGCGGATGGCCCGCAGCAGCTTGACCTTCTCCTCGCGCTGCGCCTCGGCGTCGAACGAGGCCGGCGGCTCCATTGCCACCAACGACAACAGTTGCAGGATGTGGTTCTGGAACATGTCGCGCAGTGCGCCGACGCCGTCGTAGTATTTGGCGCGGCTGCCCACGCCCACACTCTCGGCCACGGTGATCTGTACGTGATCGACGATGTTGCGGTTCCACAGCGGCTCGTAGATGGCGTTGGCGAAGCGGGTGACCAGGATGTTCTGCACCGTTTCCTTGCCCAGGTAGTGGTCGATGCGGTAGATCTGGCTTTCGTCCAGCACCTGGTGGATGGACTGGTTGAGCGCCCGCGCTGAGGCTTCGTCGTCGCCGAAGGGCTTCTCGATGATCACGCGCCGCCAGGGGCGGGATGACCCGGCCCCACCATCCTCGGCCACCAGGCCGGCCGCGCCCAGGTTGGTGACGATGTCGGCGTAGAAGCGAGGTGGCGTCGCCAGGTAGAAGAGGCGATCGGCCGGACCAGCCTCCAGCGCAGTCAGCGCTTCACCCAGCGCCGCGAACGCGGCCGGGTCGGTGAAGTCACCGGACAGGTAGCTAAGGCGAGCGGCAAAGGCGTCCCACTCGGCGTCGTTGAAGGAGAAATCGGCGAACTGCTCGACGCCTGCGCGGCCGGCTCGGCGCAGGTCTTCGTCGCTCCATGACCGCGTGGCAAAGCCGATGATATGAAAGTCGTCGGGCAAACGGCCCTTGCGATACAAACTGAACAGTCCCGGGAGCAGCTTGCGCTGCGACAGATCGCCCGAGGCGCCAAAGATGATGACAGATGTTGACATGGTTGTCTCTTGTTAGGGGTGATGCGTGAATGGTGATCGGTAGACGGTGATCGGTGACTGTTCACTGATCACCGTCTACCGATTACCGGTTGCTTCATGCCGCTTTCTTGACGGCGTGTCCGCCGAACTGGTTGCGCAGTGCGGCCAGCAGCTTGTCAGAGAAGGGGGCTTCGTCCCGGGAGCGCAGGCGCCGCTGCAAAGCCATGGTGATTACCGGCGCGGCTACGTCCAGATCCACCGCCTCGAAGACGGTCCAACGCCCCTCGCCCGAATCGGGCACCCAGGCCTTGATATCGGTCAAGTCTTCGTCCTCGGCCAACGCGTTGGCCGTCAGATCCAGCAGCCAGGAGCGCACCACGCTGCCGGTGCGCCAGATCTCGGCGATCTGGTGCAGGCTGAGATCGAACTCCTTCTTGGCCTTCATGATCTCGAAACCCTCAGCGTAGGCCTGCATCAAGCCATACTCGATGCCGTTGTGGATCATCTTGACAAAGTGACCGGAGCCGGCCGGTCCGACGCGACCCCAGCCCTGGTCGGCTGCAGGCGCCAATGTCTCGAGAATGGGCCACAGACGCTCGACAACCTGCTCGTTGCCACCCACCATCATACTATAGCCCTCGGTCAGGCCCCAGACGCCGCCGCTGGTGCCCACGTCCACAAAGTGCAGCCCGCGGTCTTCCAGGCCAGCCGCGCGGCGCATGGAGTCCTTGTAGTTGCTGTTGCCGCCGTCGATGATGGTGTCGCCGGGCGCGAAGCGGTCGGCCAGGGCGTTGACCGTCGCCTCGGTGGGGTTGCCGGAGGGTACCATCACCCAGGCGACGCGCGGGGCGGGCAGCCTGGCCGCTACCTCGTCCAGGGTACGGGCGCCCACAGCGCCGATGGCTTCTGCGGCCTGGATGGCCGTCTCGTTGAGATCATAGGCGACCACTTCGTGGCCGCCGCGCAGCAAACGGGTCGCCATGTTGGCGCCCATCTTGCCTAAACCGATCATTGCAATTCTCATCTGTCTATGAAATCCTTTCGTCTTTGTAACGTCTGTAGTCTGGGTCGGTGACAACGACCGAGTTGTCGCTGCCGTAGGTATTGTGTACATGTGCATCGGCTTCCCGATCGTTCATCCACTCCTTGCCATCGGCCAGGTAGCGAAACTGGTACGTGCGGCGCGGCTCCAGATCGATCGTGATGCGCCAGATGCCCGATCCGTTGCGCCCAAAGGGATGCGACTGAATGTTCCACTGGTTGAAGTCGCCCACCAAAGTGATGTGGTCGGCCCAGATCGCGTCGGGCAGCGAGAAGGTGATCCGGGCCACCGATTGCCCGTCGACCTCCAGGAATGTCTTCTGGATCATCCCTGATCCTCCTGTATATGCGCCGCCGCCATCAGGGTCTGCGCCAGGGCGGGCAGCGTGGCCGGGTCATCCACGATCCAGCGCTCGTCCAGCAGTCCGCCGGCGTGCAGCGCCTCGCGGGTGAAGGGCGTGCTGACTGCGATCACGTGCATGCCGGCAGCCAGGGCCGCTTTGACACCGCTGGGCGAGTCCTCGATCACCAGGCATTCGTCCGGCAGCACGTCCAGCTCCCGTGCGACCAACAAGTAGATCTGCGGATCTGGCTTGCCATGATCCACGTCATCACGACTGGCCACGAAGTCGAACTCTCGCTGCAGATCCAGAACGGTCAGCACGTGCTGCACCTGCTGGCAGTAGGACATGGTAGCCAGACCTACTTTGCAGCCAGCCTGTCGCGCCGCGTGCAGCAGGGCAACGGTGTGCGGCCACTGGTTGCGTCGCAGCATAGCGGGGTCAGCCAACAAAGCATCGTAGTGACGTAGGCGAAGCTGGATGTAAGCCTGCCAGGGGGTGCTGACCCCGAACTCGGCCATGCGGGCTTCAGCCGCGCCGGCCAGCCTGAAGCGCTCAACCAGGGCTGTGGCCACCTCGTTGCGGGAGAGGCCGACCACATCCTTGAAAGCGGCAATGACCGCATCCTCAGTCACGGCGTCGGGCCGTAGTTCCCGCGCGGCCTGGGCGTAAGAGATGGCTTTCAGGCGTTCGGTCTGCACCAGGGTGCCGTCCAGGTCGAAAATCATGGCTCTAATCATGGCTGTGCGTTGGTGTTTCTACTGGGCTTCTGGGGCACGCATGGTCTGTTGGCTGCCCGGACTTTCGTTGCCAAGTGCGCATCAGAAGTTCGGGCAGCCAGCGGGTGTGCGGCTTTAGGGCACGATGGGGAAGCCATCGACCTCGTCGTTGTGGAACCAGATGAACTCATTGGAAGCATGCATGGCGCCGGCCGAGTCGAAGCGGTTGTTGGTGACGCTCCACTGGCTGCCGTCCCATGTCACCTCGGTGGCAAAGACCGGGGCGACGCCATAGGCTCCACCGGCCATGGGCGGCATCGGCATGCCGGGATAGGCGTAGTAGATCGGCGGATCTTCCTGCTCGAAGGGATCCTTGAGCGCATCGATGGGCGGCGCGGACTGCTGCAGGCCGCTCATGTTCACGGCGCTCTCGAAGAAGTCGGTGAAGATCGTCTCCACCTGGTTTTGATCGACGGCATCGCCAGCGAAGAGTTTGAGACTGTTGAGAGCGCCCATGATGATCGCCACGTCGTCGATGGTGTAGCTGTCCTGTCTGGTGAAGACGCCGTGCGACGGGTCATAGGCCGATTGCAGCCGATCGAAGGCCAGGCCGGCGATCGACAGATAACGCTGCTGTCCGGTGATGCGGTGAACTTCCAACAGGCCGCGGATGGCGTAGGCCCAATCCGAGGCGCTGAACTCGACCGCGGGCGTCGCGCCGGTCAGGGCAGTCTTGCTCACGATGGCCAGAGCGTTGCCGTGCCGGTGCAACTGCGCAACGGCCTGGGCTTGCCGACCGGCGTCATGTTGGGCGGCTGCGTACCAGGGCAACGCCTGCAAGGCCAGCGACAGTTCCTCGACGCCAGCCGGGCGGTGGGTGCGCAAGGCGCCGAACAGCATGTCCGACGCCGAGCGGAACATGGCAGCCGCGGCCGGATCAGCGTAGCGATTGGTCGTGCTGTGCAGCATCGTCGGAGCATCCAGGGCGCTGGCCAGGTCGCTGAGCGCCTCCAGCATAATCCACTGGCCGGCCCAATCCACCGCGCCATTGCTGTTGTGGATCAGCCCCTGACCGTCAGTCAGCATCTGCAGGGCGTACTGGGCCTGCATCTTGGCCTCGGCCATGATCACCATGCCGACGAAGCGCCACTGGGCACCGAAATCGTCGGTCGGCGTGCCGAAGTGGTCGTCCACGTGGAACTGCTTGGCCCACTCGATCTCCTTGATGATCGTCCAGCCCATGGCTGGGGTGGTGATAGTCGTGTCGAAGGTGGACGGATCCCAGCGCATGGTGCCGAAATCCCTCATAGTCATGTCGATTGGCTGGATGAAGTGTGGGTCGGCGCTGGCGAAGATGGTCTTGAGCAGGGCCGCGTTCATCGGCGGCATAGCCGTGTCGCCGTCGTTGGGATCGGCGTCCGCCATCTGGATCATCTGTTGGATCATGGCCATGTCGGGCATGAAGGTGTCGCCCAAGCCGGCCATCATGGTCAGGCTGCCCATGTTGTAGCGCGAATACCAGTAGCCCTTTTCCTCAGCCGCAGTGGCATCGAAGTCAGGATAGCCGCCGATCAGGACCGGGCCCTGAGCGAAAGCCGCCGACGGAATGAGCAGGCTCATGACGATGAGCAGGCTCCAGAAAACAGTGAGTTTACGCATAACGAAGGTCTCCATTCCATACAGTGGTTGCGAAGTGTCAGTAGGGCCGCCGTGGCGGGTCTCCAGCCTTGCCACTATCGGTCAGTTTCATGAACCAGCGCTGAATATTCTGTGACCGGTCTGTTGCTCCAGACGTGGCGAGGAAAGTAGCTCTTACCTGCAAAAGAAGTTGCCAACTCTTCGGAAGAGTTGGCAACTTTCTGCGGGCTGCACGGTGCTGAAAGGGGAGCTTTACGTCGCTACAGCAACCAGTCGAAGCGGTTCGATGCTGCTGTAGGCCGCTTCGTCCAACCGGCTGAGCTCCCAGTCTTCTTGCAGATTGAGCCAGAACAAGGGGCTTTGTCCGAATAATCTACCCAGCCGCATGGCCATGTCAGGCGTCACGCCTCGCTTGCCGCGACAGATTTCGCTGATCTTGGATTGCGCCATGTTCAGTCGCTGGGCAACCAGGGATTGGGTGATTGCGTTCTGATCGAGGATTTCCTGCAGGATTTCCCCGGGATGGACTGCAATGGCTCGTCGTGGTTGATACATGGTGGTAGCCTCCGTTACCTTTGTCCCGGTAGGTATTGCATTGCCATGATCGCATCATACCGCTATACGGTACAATCTGAAAATCGATCAGGTGTTTGGCGCTGGAACCATCAACCGGCGCAGCAGGAAAGCTGCGCCACGTCCTTTTCGAAGGTCTGCGCGGCCAGCTTCAGTCCCTCCACCTGCGTCAGGTAGGGGAAGAGCATCTCGCGCAGGTCGTCGACGGTGAAGCCGTAGCGCAGGCCCATGCGCACGGCCAGCGCGGCCGTCTGGATGATCTCGCCGCCCTCGGCCGCCAGCACGTGCGCGCCCAACAGCCGGCCCGAGTTGCCGTCGGCCACCAGCTTGATCAGCCCGCGCGTGTCGCGCGCGGCCAGCGCCCGCGGCACGTAGGCCAGCGGCAGCGTGGTCGCCTTGATCTCGTAGCCGCGCTCGACGGCCTGGGCTTCGGTCAGCCCCACCGTGGCCACCTGCGGATCGGTGAAGATCACGTCGGGCAGCACGCTCAGGTCAAGGCGCTTGTGGTTGCCCTCCAGCGCGTTGGCCGCGGCGATGCCGCCGCCGACCGCGGCCACGTAGACCAGCTTGGGATGCTGCGTCACGTCGCCGATGGCGTATATGCGCGGGTTGCTGGTCTGCATGAAGTCGTCCACCACGATGAAGCCGTCCTTGTCCAGCGTCACGCCGGCATCATCCAGACCCATGTTTGCCGTGTGCGGGACCCGGCCCACGGCCATCAGCACCTGCTCGGCGCGAAACTCGCGGCGCTGGCCGTCCACCTCGGCCGTGACCACCTTGTCGTCGCCCTCCTGGCGGATGGCCAGCGGGGTGACGCCGGTGTGGACGATCAATCCTTCGTCCCGCAGATAGCCGGCCAGGGCCTCGGCGATCTCCGGCTCGTGCTCGGGGATCAGCCGCGGGCTGCGCTGCAAGATCGTCACCTGTGTGCCGAAGCGGGCAAAGGTCTGCCCCAGTTCCAGAGCGATGGCCCGGCCGCCGATCACAAGGAGGGAACGCGGCTGCTGCGGCAGCGCCATGGCTGAGGTGCTGGTCAGCACGTCTATCTCCTCGATGCCGTCCAGAGGCAGGATGCGCGGCGCGGCGCCGCTGGCGATGACGACCAGGCCGGCCGTGAGCGTGCGGCCGTCGTCCAGGGCCACGCTGCCGTCGGGCTGCACGCGTCCCCGGCCCTGGATCAGCGTGATGCGGTCGCCGTAGGAGGCCAGCACGTCCTCATACTTGCCCTGACGCAGCTCGCCCACCAGGTCGTCCTTCTGGCCGACAACCGCGGGCCAGTCCAGGCCGAGCGCGGCCGTCTGCACGCCGGCGAAGGGGTGATGCCCCGCCCGGTGGTAGGCCTCTGCGGCCCGGATCAGCGCTTTGGAGGGCACGCAGCCGATGTTGACGCACGTGCCCCCGAGGACGCCGGCCTCGACGATGGCGACCCGCCTTCCCAGCTCGGCCGCCTTGATGGCCGCGGCCATGCCGCCGCCGCCCGTGCCGATGACTACCAGATCGAAGTCGAAGTCCTCCTTGGCCGCAGCCGGTGGCTCTGTCGCAGTGCTCGACCGCTGGCGCACGCTGGCATGGTAGCCCGCTTGCTGCACGGCGCTGAGCAACAGCGCCTCGTCCACGCCGGGTTGGGCCGACAAGATCGCCTTCTTCGACGTCCAGCCGGGCACCTCCACCTGCACGACGCCCTCGACCCCTTGCAGGGCCTGGGTGACGTGGTGGGCGCAGGTGTCGCAAGTCATGCCCAGCACGGCTAGTTCAATTTCCTGGGTTGGTTCTTGGTTGCTCATTGTTCAGTTTCCTTGACAATTGGTTGCTTTTCCAACGATGCGAGAAAGGGACACTCGCCTTCAGGTCCGCCCAGCGCGCAGGCGGCGATCAGCTCCGCCAGCGCGCCCTGGATCGCCTGCAGCGAGCGAATCTTCTCGGCCACGTCGGCCATCTTGCGCTCGGCCCGCTGGCGCACCACATCACAGGAGGTCTCGGCGTCCACGCGCAGCGCCAGCAATTCACCGATCTCTTCCAAAGTGAAGCCCAGGGCCTGCGCCTGCTTGATGAAACGCAGCCGCGCCACGCTCTGGTCGCCATACAGCCGGTAGCTCGACACTGTGCGCGGCGGCGCAGGCAACAGCCCGCGGCGCTCGTAATAGCGGACTGTCTCAATATTCACCTCGGCCAATTTGGCGATGCGTCCTATGGTTAGCAGTGATGGCATTTCCAGGCCTTTCTCGTCATGATGGAATCAGTATACACCCTGTACTATACTACAGAGTCAAGTACCAGTTTCTGTCCTTTTTCGGCAAAACTCGTGGAGTCGGCACGCGGAGCTACAAATCCACGCGCAGTGAGCACCCCCTGAGGCGACCTGTTTGCGTACAAGCCGCACCTGGGGGTGCTCACTG
>JAJTXO010000142.1 GCA_021463315.1 Caldilineales bacterium
CCCAGCCCTCTCCCAGGGGGAGAGGGGGCGCGCTTTCTGGTTCCCTCTCCCTTTGGGAGAGGGTTAGGGTGAGGGCCGGGGCCTCTGTTCGCCAATCCCCACAGACCACCTCCACCCGCTCTGCCAGCCCCAGCGCGGCGATGTTGGCGACGGCGATGCGGGCTCGCACGGGGTCGATCTCGATGGCCAGCACGTGGAGCCCGGCCTCGGCCAGGGCGATGGTGTCTGCGCCGAGACCGCAGCCCAGGTCGGCGACCGTAACAGGTGAACGGTCATCGGTGAGCGGTAAACGGTTGAGCGCGGCGAGGAATTGCCCCGCGCGATAGGTGGCGACGACGCGGGAGCTGGCCTGCTGCAGGGCGTCGTCGATGAAGAGCAGGCGATCAGGATGGGGGAATTTAGCGCCGGCCTTGCGGCGCAGGCGGGCCTGATCCAGCAGCGCCGCGGCCTGGTCGGGCTGCCACCCGCGGCGCAGGCGCGTCAGCAGCGTCAGGCTGGCCTGCTCGCCCAGCTCCTGGCCTGCCAGCTCCGCCAGCGCGGCCTGCGCCTCGGCCGTGAGCAGAAAATCAACCAGCGACAGGGTGAGCGGCTGCATGGTTCTCCTGGCCCACCAGGGCGATGAAGGGTTGCATGATCATTGCGGCGTAGATCTGGCCCATGCGCTCTGGGGGGTGGGGCTGGCCATGCTGCAGCCACCAGCCGATCAGCGCGATGCTGGCGGCCACCAGGTGATGGGCCAGGATCTCCAGAGGAATGGCAGGGACCGGCTGGCCGGCGAAACGGCTCAGCACCTCGGCCACCGCGGCCATCTGAACCTGCTCCAGCAGGGCCAGCGTCCCCTCGCCGCGCAGCAGGATGCCAAACAACTGGTCGTGCTGCGCCACGTGAACGAAGATCAGGCGGCCTTCTTCGGCAGGGTTCGTATCGATTCCCGGCGACAGCAGGCGCGCCAGCTCTTGAATCGAACGCTGCAGCAGGTCGAGCAGCAGCGCGTCCTTGGCCGCGTAATGGCGGAAGAAGGTGGCATAGCCCACGCCGGCCGCGGCGGTCAGATCGCGAATCGAGATCGTCTCGTAGCTGCGCTGGACAATCAGCTCAGCCATCGCCCGGCGTAGACGGTCCTGCGTGCGTTGGATGCGACGATCGATTGCCATGACTCCTCGAATTGTGCGGTTTGCCACTTGCGCAACTGTGCCAATTGGCGTATCATACTTATGATATACTGTGTATCATAATACCAGCGCCGCAGGATAAAAGTCAAAGTAGCTGGCCAGCCCAAGACTTCGGAAGTCGTCGCAACACTCAAGATGGCGCAGTTTCGAGCGAAAGGCCCGGTTCGACCCTGATCCGGCGACTTCCGAAGTCTGTCAGTCGCACCGACCTGAGTAGTAACAAGTCAAAAGGAGAACCGACCATGCCAAAACCAACCCCCCCCATGGTCTCAGGCGCGCTGCCTGGGCTGGGACATGCTCTGGAGTTTCGTTCGGACCGCACCGCCCTGGTGCGGCGCGGTTTCGAGGAGCACGGCAACACCTTTGCCATCAAGCTGGCCAATCAGAAGGTGGCGATCCTGATCGGCCCGGAGAACCAGCGTACTTTCTTCATGGAGACCGACAAGGCGCTGGGCATTCAGGAGCCCTACAGCTTCCTGCGCGCCACCTTCGGCGAGGTGCTCTTCCTGGCGCCGCACGATGTGTACCTTGAACATCGCCCCGTGGTGCTGGAGGCCTTCCGTCGCGAGAAAATGCTGCACTACGCCGACGTGATGCAGGAAGTGGTGCAGGTCTGGCTGGACGGACTGGGCGAGGCCGGCGAGATCGATCTGGTCCACGAGGTTACCCATCTGGTGCAGGAGGTGGCGGGCAACTGTTTCCTGGGCAGCGAGGTACACAAACAACTGGGCCGCGAGTTCTGGGATCTGTACACCGACCTGTCCAAGGCGTTGGATCCGTTGCTGCCGCCCAACCTGCCGCTGCCCAAGTTCATCCGCCGCGATCGCGCCAAGGCCAAGCTGCACAGCATCCTGGAGCCGGTGATCGCCGAGCGCCGCCAGCATCCGGAGCGCTACGACGACTTCCTGCAGGATCTGGTCAACAAGCGCTATCCCGACGGCCGGCTGGCCGATCAAGAGATGATCGTCGATCTGCTGCTGGCTCTGATGTTCGCTGGCCATGAGACCACCGCCGGCCAGACTGCCTGGACCTTGATCCTGCTGTTGCAGAACCCACACTACCTGCGCCTGGTGCAGCAGGAGATCCAGCAGGTGGCGCCCTACGGCGTACACATCGACCCGCGCCGCATGATGCAGCTTGACTACATCAGTTGGGCGGTGCGCGAGGTGGAGCGCATGCGGCCCTCGGTGGACATGCTGATGCGCACGGTGAAGCAGGATGTAGAGGTCGGCGACTACAGCATACCTAAGGGCTGGCTGGCCCAGGTGGCGCAGGATGTGGCCCACAACCTGCCTGCGTTGTTCGATGACCCGGAGACCTTCGACCCACTGCGCTTTGCGCCAGATCGGGCCGAGGACAAGCAGGATCGCTTTGCCCTGATCGGCTTCGGCGGCGGCACGCATAAATGCACCGGCATGAACTTCGCCAACATGGAGATGACTGTGATCACCGCGCTGGTGTTCCAGCAGTTCGACCTGGAGCTGGTGACCAAGCATCCCCAGGTGGAGCGCGGCCTGGGCGCCAGCCGGCCCAGCCCGACCCGCGTGCGCTATCGCCGCAAGCCGCAGAGCGAGCTGTTGGCTCAGAATGCCAGCCCAACGGCCGCCAACGGCACGATGCCGGCGGCTGCAGCAGAAGCTACAGGACAATAGGGAGATCAACCATGCGCATCATTTCCAAACCATTGCTGGCCGGCGGTGCGCTGGCCGGCGCGGCCACCGGGCTAGTCTGGCGCCAGGTGCGCGGCCAGCGCCAGACCGATGAACCCACTGATCCTGGCAACCTGTTCCTGCGCAAGTACGGGCCGTGGGCGCTGGTGACGGGCGCGGCGCGGGCCGAAGGGCTGGGCTACAGCTTTGCCCGCCATCTGGCCGGCCGCGGCTTCAACCTGGTGCTGGCAGACATCACTGGCGAGGAACTGGCCGAGCGCGCCGCGGAGCTGCAGGCCAAGTACCTGGTCAAGGTGCGGCCCATTGTGCTGGATCTGGGCGACGAGGATTTCCTGGGCGCCCTGCTGGCTCAGACGGCCGACATTTCCGTGGGCCTGCTGATTTGCAACCACATGTGGACGCCCAAAAACACGCCGACCATCATGGAAATGGACCTGGCCAGCCACATGGCCATGCTGGATATCAACGCCCGATCCTACACCGCGCTGGTTCACGCCTATGGCCGGTCGATGGTGGAACGGGCCCAAGGGGGTATCGTCATCGTCACCTCGGGCGCGGGCCTGCAAACCACCCCCTACACCGGGGCCTACTCGGCCAACAAGGCCTACCAGCGCTCGCTGGGCGAGGCGCTGTGGTACGAGCTGCAAGGCAGCGGTGTCGATGTGCTGGTGGCTGCGCCTGGCCTGTTGGCTACGCAGGGCGACGCACTGGCCGGCTATCCCCAGTGGATGGTCATGGACCCGGACCCGGTAGCCGTGGCGACGCTGGACGCGCTGGGTCGGGAAGGCCCCGTGCTGATCCCCGGCCTGGTCAACAAAGCTTTCATGTTCACCCAAACCCGCCTGCTGCCGCGGCGCATGGCTGTAGAGAGCGTGGGCCGCTTCATGGCAGCCGGGCTGCTCAAGCCGCGGATGGGCAGCGTATGACGAGCGATGACGTGGGGCACAGGTCTGCGGCGAGACCTGTGCTTCACGCATCAGATTGGCTGGCCCCCAGCGTCATGAGAACCGGATGGCCTGCAAGTGCGTCTGGGATTAGTCGGCAATTTCCATAGTCAGGGCTGGACCATCGAGCGTGACGACCAATTGATTGAGCACATCGCGACCTAGAATAGCTTCTTCCCCGCGTACTACAGCGACGGCCTCCGGTGTTGGAATTGTGTGTGACCCAACATGAACAACGGCCAGGAAGGTGTCAGCCACTTGTCGCGTTCCGGTCACGCCTTGCACGTACCGAGTCTGCACATACCGGGCTCCCACTGAGCGAAGCACCTGAACTGGCAGCATAGTAGCGTCGGCGCCTGAGTCGACCAAGGCTGTTATACGAACCTCGCGGCCGTCTTGCCCAGGCCCGCGAATGCCGACTTCAATTACAGGAGCCGGTGGATCATATAGCCCACTGTAGACGTGTGTATGGACCTTCATGGCGCTCTAAGAGGCTGTTGGAAAAGTGGCCCAAAGACTTCGGAAGTGGCCGATTTGCGTGATACAGGGGCCTGGCTGCGGCCAAAACGAGCTCCTTCGAGTCGCTCGGCCACTTCCGAAGTCTGGAAAATGACTTTTCAAACAGTTTCTAAAGGCGTGGGGAACGGAAATGGAGAACCCCATCAGGCTGATCGACGACCTTCGTGATTAGTACCATATCTCTTGAGTGATCACGCTCGACACGTCCAGCCAGAGCAAGCACATCCTGATCATGATCGATCAATTGGCCTCGGAATATCGCTACGTATTGGTTCTGATATTCCTCCGCGATATGTCTATGCATTGCCAGGAAAGCTGCCTTTTCATCCTGCATGGCTGATCGCTCGGGGTGGATGTAGAGCGTTGGTGTAATTTGGACTATCGCATCTGCCAATATCTCCGTCAACGGCCGGCGATCGGCGGTAGCCACCTGTTTCATGTGCTCATAAACGGCATCTGGTAGATCCAGTGTCACCCGTTTGGTCATGTGGACAGCCCTTTCGCAACTGGAACTGGTACAACCACCGATCATTATACGCGCCAGACCGAAGTAGAGCAAGAGATCAGCGCGCAGACCAGCAGCCTAGAGATACTCGTTCAGATCGGCCTTCGGCAGCGGGACGCGCTGGAAATGGTGCAGCCGCGTGCAGCCGTCGGGCTGATCCCAGAGAATGGTCGCATCCAGCCCCATCTTGGCGCTGCGCGACTTCTGGCCGGGGACATGGGTCGCCGACGGGTCCAGCGACGAAGAGGGCTGATCCGGCCACACCAGCAGATCGCGGTCGGCCTGGAAGCGGGTGGCGATGGCCCACTCCACATCGTTCGGGTCGTACAGGTCCACGTCCCTATCCACCACCACCACATGCTTGAGCGAGGGATGGCCGCGGAAGGCCGCCTCGGCCGCCAGACGGCCATCCTCCGCGTGCTGCTTGTCGATCTGCACCACGGCGTGCAGCCAGGACGTTCCGCCCGGCGTGATGTTGATATTGACGCAGCGGGCCACCTGGCTGACCGCGGCGTAGATGGTCGGCTCCTTGGGCATGCCCATCAGCAGCTTGTGCTCCAGCAGGCCCGGCAGCAGCGCGTGGTAGATCGCGTCCGGGCGGTGGGTGATGCAGTCGATCTCGATCACCGGCTGTTGGCGCACCACATCCCAGGTCTCGGTCAGGTCGACAAAGGGGCCTTCGGCCGCGGTGCGGTGGGTGATGCGCCCCTCCAGCACGAACTCGGCCTCGGCCGGCACGTACAGTGAGTTGGTCAGACACTGGACCACCGGCGTCGGCGCCAGGGCCTGGGCGATGGCCAGCTCGTCCACGCCGGGATCGGGCGCCATGCTGGCGGCCAGCAGCACGTGCAGCGGCAGGCCGATGCAGATGGCCACCGGCAGATCGCCGGACGTCTTGCGCAGCGCGGTGTCCGTGCCGCGGCGCTCGACGATGCGCGCGGTCAGCCGGGTGCTGTCCAGCCGCAGACAGCGGTGAAAGCTGACGTTGGGGCCGCTGTCGGGATCGTTGACGATGGCGATGGCCCCGGTGGCGTAGGGGCCGGCGTCGCCGGCATAGTGGGTCAGGAAGGGGAGGCGCAGCAGATCCACCGCTGCCATCACCACCTGCTGGCAGGGCGCGTCGCTGCGATCCACCACCGGCGGCGTCTGCGGCGCGCGATAGGCCTCGGCCAGGCGAAACATCACCTGGTCCACGGGAGAGCCCAACGCCAGCGCGAAATAGCGCCGGTCGGAGCACTGGCCTGACAGCACGCGGAAGGCGCTGCCGGCCGCCTGCTCGAACAGCACCGGCCGGCCATCCAGCGCGGCGATCACCGGCGCCATCTCCAGGTAAGGATCGACCGGCCTTTGGATCGTGACCAGATCGCCGGTCTCACGGGTTTTGTCGATAAAGGTTCGCAGGTTCAAGCTTTTTCCTCTCATACTCCTGCTATCACACCAAGCTCATTGCCACAGGAATGCATGGGTATCCAGAAGGGATCTCATAGATCCTCGAATTCCGGTAGATAATTACCACTTCCCCACCAAGCACGCGTTGGAGGAGTTAAGAGAAATGGGTCTTTGCCTCGTGAACATTGACGGTAGCAGTCATGATCTGCATCTCTGCTTGCGATTGTAGACGAAGTATGGGACTAAGTCAACTAAGAGGTTCAGAGCAGACCTGCTACCAACCGCCAAATCTGCGCCACGAAGAAGGTCACGATGAAGCCCATGACGAGCGGCGTCAACGCGGCCACGGTGGTCCACTTGCGGCTGCCGGTTTCCTTGAAGATGGTGAAGATGGTGGTGCTGCATGGGTTGTGGATCAGGCTGAACAGCATCAGGTTAACGGCTGTCAGCAGCGTCCAGCCGCCGGCCGTGAAGAGGGTCATCAGGTCCGCGCTGCTGTCAGTCTCGAACATCACGCCCGCGCCCGCGCCCAGCCCGCTCACGCCGCTGGTCAGCACGGTCAGCATCAGGATGGTGGGGATGACGAGCTCGTTGGCCGGGATGGCCACGATGTAGGCCACCAGGATCACGCCGTTCAGGCCCAGCAAGAGCCCCACCGGGTCGAGAAAGTTCACCAGGTATTCGGCCAGGCTGACGCCGCCGATCTGCACGTTGGAGATCAGCCAGATCACCGCGCCGGCCGGCATGGCGAAGACCACCGCTCGCCACAGCACCTTGAGCGTGCGATCGATGACCGAGGTGTAGATGGTCTGCAAGACCCGCGGCGGCCGATAGGGGGGCAGCTCCAGGCTGAAGGTGGAGACCTCCCCCTTCAGCACGCTGCGCGACAGGCCATAGGAGACCAGGAAGCTGAGCAGCACCCCCAACACCGCCACCCCCACCACAGCCAGCGCGGAGATCAGCCCGGCCCAACGCGCCGAGGCCAGCCCGCCGATGAAGAGCGACGCGATCAGGATCTGCGTGGGCCAGCGGCCGTTGCACAGCGCGAAGTTGTTGGTGATGATGGCGATCAGCCGCTCGCGCGGGCTGTCGATGATGCGGGTCGCCACCACGCCGGCCGCGTTGCAGCCGAAGCCCATCATCATGCTCAGCGACTGCTTGCCGTGCGCGCCGGCCTTGCGGTAGAAGTTGTCCAGGTTGAACGCCACCCGCGGCAGATAGCCGAAATCCTCCAACAGGGTGAAGAGCGGAAAGAAGATGGCCATAGGGGGCAGCATGACGCTGATCACCCAGGCCGTGGCCAGGTACATGCCATCGATCAGCAGCCCGCTCAGCCACCAGGGCAGGTGCAGCGCCGCGGCGATGCTGTGCAGCAGCGGCACGCCCTTGCCGATCAACAGATCGGCCAGCATCTGCGAGGGGATGTTGGCGCCGGTGATGGTGATCCAAAACACCGCCGTCAGCATGGCCAGCATCAGGGGAAAGCCCCAGATGCGGCTGGTGACCAGCCGGTCGATGGTGCGATCCAGATCGAAGCGCGGCTTTTCGCCCGGCCGGGTGACCGCGCGGTCGGCGATGGCGGCCGCGTCGGTGTAGATCGCCTCCATCAGCGCCTGATGAAAATCGCCGCCGATCTGCCAGCGCAACTGCTGCGCTTCAGCCAAAATCGCGTCCACGCTGGGTGGCGCGCTGCCTGGGTCAGGTTTGTGGCCAGGCTGAACGCCCGGCGCGGGTGCAAATCCTACAGTCATATCGATCATCCTTGTACTTACATGGCGCCTTGATTGCCAAATCAGGCCGGTCTTTGCGAAGCACCCCGGAGTGGGCCGACCGAGCCTGCTCTCCTGCGCCCTGCTCAGGCCGGTCTTTGCGAAGCACCCCGGAGTGGGCCGACCGAGCCTGCTCTCCTACGCCCTGCTCAGGCCGGTCTCCGACCGAGCCTCGGCCTTGCTCAGGCCGGTCTCCGACCGAGCCTCGGCCCTGCTCAGGCCGGTCTCTGACCGAGCCTGCTCTCCTGCGCCCTGCTCA
>JAJTXO010000143.1 GCA_021463315.1 Caldilineales bacterium
TCTGCGCAGGTTTGTTCAAAACGAGCTCAAAGTTCATAAGACTTCGGAAGTCTTCCCCAATCTATTGAGATGATACGTTGCGGCGACTTCCGAAGTCTTGGGCTGAGCGGCTACGAATTGAGACCCTTGCTGCCCGACGACCGGGCGAGAAAAGGAAAACGAGAGGTTTATCACATGGAGAATTTTTCGCTGCAAGTCGAGAAGCGAACAGACATTGGCAGTAAAGCTCGGCATCTGCGCGCTGAGGGCAAGGTTCCAGCGGTCGTCTATGGCGGCAACGGGGCGGCGCAGAACATCCAGTTAAGCGCCCGTGAGTTGGATCGCGTGCTGGAGAAGGGCGCGGCCGCGGCGCTGCTCCACCTGACCGGCCCTGGTCTGCCCAAGACCCGCGTTCTGATCCGCGAGCTGCAGCGCCATCCAGTGCGGCGCACTGTGCTGCATGTGGATTTTGTGCGCGTGGCATCGGGCCAGAAGATCACCATGGCCGTGCCGCTGCACATCGTCGGCCGCGCGCCGGCTACCGAGCTGGGTGCGGTCCTCTTGCAGAACGCAGACAGCATCGAGATCAGTTGTCTGCCCGATGACCTGCCCCAGGGCATCGAGATCGATGTCTCTGGCCTGGCCGAGGTGCATGATCGCATCTTTGCCCGCGATCTGACGCTGCCGGCTGGCGTGACGCTGGTAAATGAGCACGACGATGAGCCACTGGTGGCCATGAATCTCTCCCGCGCCGCGGCCCATGCCGACGATGAAGAGGCCGAGGGCGCCGCTGAGGTGGAAATCATCACCGAGCGACGCAAGGATGAGGGGAAGTAGTTTGGTAGAGGGGTAGATTGGTAGAGGGGTAGATTGGTAGATTGGTAGATTGGTGGGTCGCGTGGCGGCGGCGTGGCCTTTGATGGATGAGAGCAGCGGCTGGTTGTTGAACCAGCCGCTGCTTTTGATTGGGGAAGACTTCCGAAGTCTTATGGACTGTGAGCTCGTTTTGAACAAACCTGCATGCCGGCTGCTTAGCCCAGGCAGATCCCCAGCTCTTGCGCCGTCAAGACCATATCGCAGTTCAGAGGAACGATGCGGGGAACGCGCGCCACGCGCGAGAGGGGCAGATCGGTCAGCACGGAGCCGCGCAGCGCGACCATGCGGCCCAGCCGGCCGCGCGCGATCAGCCGCACCGCGGCCGCGCCCAGACGGGTGGCGAACACCCGGTCGGTGCTGCTGGGCGTGCCGCCGCGCTGCACGTGGCCCAACACCGTCACGCGGATATCCCATTCCATCTCCGAGCCAGCAGCCAGCGCCTCCTCCTGCCGCACCTGCAGCAGATAGGCCAGATGCTCGCCGATGCCGCCCAGCCGCGGCTTGTCCTGGCTGCCCGCGCGACGGCGGAACATCGGGCTGTCTCCCTGGGCGTGGGCGCCCTCGGCCACCACCACAATGGCCGAGCGCTGCACCGTTTCGAAGCTGCGGCACAGATGCTGATAGACCAGCTCCAGATCGAAGGGGCGCTCTGGGATCAACACGATGTCGGCCCCGCCGGCCACCCCGCTGTGCAGCGCGATCCAGCCCGCTTGCCGGCCCATGACCTCGACGATCATGGCCCGGTGATGGCTCTCGGCTGTGGTGCGCAGGCGATCGATGGCCTCGGTGGCCACGCTGACCGCGGTGTCGAAGCCAAAGGTGTAGTCGGTGCCCTCCACGTCGTTGTCGATAGTCTTGGGCACGCCCACCAACGGCGCGCCCATCTCGTGCAGCTCGCGCGCGATGCGCATGGTGCCGTCGCCGCCGATCACCACCACCGCGTCCAGCCCCAGCTCGCCGATGCGGTCCAGCACGCGCGGCGTCACGTTCAGCGACACGCGGCTGCCCTGCTGCTGCTTGGTGTAGAGGAAGGGATTGGCGCGGCTGGCCGCGCCCAGGATGGTGCCGCCGCGGGAGAGGATGCCATAGACCGACTCGATGGTCAGCGGCGTAACGGCCTCGTCCCCGCTGATCAGCCCCTCGAAGCCGTCGCGGATGCCCAGCACCTGCCAGCCATGCCGCTGCACGGCCGATTTGACCACCGCGCGGATCACCGCGTTGAGTCCGGGACAGTCGCCGCCCGCGGTCAGAACGCCGATACGTTGGATCTTGCTGGTCGTTCTGCCAGGGAGTAGGGATGGCATGAGAGGTCTCGCTGTGAAATCAGGGAAAGCGGGTTGTGAGCCATTGCATTGGATCGACGGCAAAGCCGTTGACCCGCAGCTCCCAATGCAGATGGTTGCCGGTGCTGAGGCCCGTGGTGCCGACGTGGCCCAGCAGATCGCCCGGCTGCACCTGCTGGCCCACCTGGGCGACGATGTCGGTCAGATGCCAGTAGCCGCTGAAGACGCCGCCGCCGTGATCGATCAGCACCGCGTTGCCGCGCACCTGCAATGGATCAGCCAAGACCACCACGCCGGCGGCCGGCGCGTAGATCGGGACGCCCGCGGGAGCGGCAAAGTCCTGGCCGGCATGGAAGCTGCTGACCGGGCCGCTGTTGTAGGAGCGGCGCTGGCCAAAGGGCGCGCTGGTCAGGTATTCCGGCGCAACGGGCCGCTGGAAGAGCCAACGCGCGCTGGGCGGCTCTGAGACCGCGCTCCACAGTGCGATCATCCGCTCTAGCTCGGCCTGCACCAGCTCCGGCGCCAGCAGATCGCCCTTGTCGTCGGGCAGGATGATGTCGTAGGTGGGATAGCCGGCCTCGATCACCGGGATCGGCCAGCGGAGGGTCTGGCTGATGGCCTCGCCCGCGCGCTGCCAGCTCAGATCCAGCCACACATAGCCCGGCTCGGTCAGCGCGTGGACGGCCACCAGGCCCACCAGCTCCTCGGCGCCGATGGGGAACAGGGGCGCGGTCTGCGGGTCCAGCTTCAGGCTCAGGCTGAGCGGCTGGCTGGCGTCGATGTGGATCTGCACGGCCACCGTTTCGCCTTGACGGGCGACCGCGGGGCTGATACTGATGGAGCGGATCGGGCCAGGCGGCAGCGCGGGCGATGGCTGGTCGGGCGGGGCGGGGGCCAGCAGGTCCTGGCCGGGCGTCAGCCGCTGACCAGGGGTCAGATGGTTGATGGTCTGCAGATCGGTCAGATCGACGGCATAGCGTTGGGCCACGCTGGCCAGGGTGTCGCGCGGCCGGGTTTCAATGCGCTGCAAGGGCTGGGCCGCGGGCGGTGCGATCAAGATCTGCCCGACGGCCAGGCTGTCCGGGTCGGTCAGCCCGTTGGCGGCCATCAGCGCGGGGACCGTGCTGCCGTAGTGCTGCGCAATGGCGCTCAGGGTATCGCCCGGCTGCACCAGGTGACGCGGCGGCGGATCTGCGGCTGCCCGGGCGGTCTGGGTGGAGGTAATCAGGAGCGCGCTGGCCAGGATCAGCAGCGCCAGGCTGCGCCGGAGCCAGTGGAGTGGGCGGGGGGTGAGGGGGGCGGCGCTCATGGTCGGGAACGGGTGGGTGTGGCTCGGTCGGAGACCGGCCACAGCGGGGGCGTGGCTCGGTCGCAGACCGGCCACAGCGGGAGCAGCGGGGGGTTATTGGTAGATTTCGGGCTTGAGGACGCCGATGAAGGGCAGTTGGCGGTAGTGCTCGGCGAAATCCAGGCCATAGCCCACCACAAAGGCATCGGGCACCTCGAAGCCCACGTAGTCGATGGGCACGTCGATCTCGCGGCGGTCGCGCTTGTCCAGCAGGGCGCAGACGTGCAGCGTGGCCGGGTGGCGCTGGCGAAACAGACGCAGCAGATAATCCAGCGTGCGCCCGGAGTCGACGATGTCCTCGACGATGATGACATGCCGGTGCTCGATCGGTTCGTCCAGATCTTTCAGGATGCGCACGACGCCGCTGCTTTGCGTTCCTGTGCCATAGCTGGAGACGGCCAGGAAGTCCACGGCCAGCGGCAGATCGATGTGACGCATCAAATCGGCCAGAAAGAGCAATGCCCCTTTGAGCACTGCAATCACCAGAATCTGCTCGCCTGCAAAGTCCTTGTTGATGCGTGCGCCTAGCTCGGCGACTCGCCGTTTGATCTGCTCTTCGCTGATGAGGACTTCGGCTACGTCGTGGTAGAGACTGGGGGTAGGTGTGGGCAAGGAGGCCTCCTGCGCGAACAAGAGCAGCGAGCTTACTCGATGGTGACTCCCCGCCATTCGCTGCTGCTGGCGGTGGAATCGACGACGGGTATCTTGTCCAAGGCCGCGGCCGGGCCGATGGGCTGCACCCACTGGCCGCTGACCCAGGCGCGTTGGCGGTCGATGCAGCAGACCTGCCACCAACTGTCATCGGCCAGCTTGCCCAGCGCGCGCCAGACGCTGTTGGCCGCGGTTTGGCCGAGCACCGGGGCCGCGGTGTTGGGTGCGCTGCGCAGATTGAGCACCGCGGTAGCGACGCGCACCGCGGCAAAGCTGGGGGTGGGCGCGGGGGTGGGTGTAGGCTGAGGCGTGGGGGGCGCCGCGGGCGGGCTTTCCGCGGCCGGCTGGGGTGGGGCGTACGTCTGGCCCTCGCCGCTCTTGTAGCGGCCGGCCCACTCGGCTGTGAGCCCCAGATAGCGGTCGCCATAGGCCTGGCTGGGCTCGATGTAGGTGCCCTCCGGCCACTCGTTGAACGAGGTGATGATCACCCAGTCGGGATTGCTGGCGATGGCGGCCTGCCAGGTCTGGACATAATACGCGCCGTCCTCGCGCCCGCGGGCGAAGGCATTGCCGCGGCCGGTGCGGGTGTCGTCGTAGCCGGGCATCACCGTGGCCACCCAGTAGCGATGGCCACCGTAGCGCTCGCGCGCGGCCTGCACCCAGCGGCTGAACTTGCTGGCGGTGTAGGCCACGTCGCTGGGCGGGTTCCAGGTCACCGAATAGAGGTGATGGCCGTCGAACACAGCCTGATAGCTCATGTCGATCCCCTCGGCGATCCAGATGCTGTTGCGGCCGGGGTCCACCTGGTCGCGGATGGCGCCCCAGGTGTCTACCCCGAAGCGCTGCTGGCGCCAGAAGAAAAAGACTGGCTTGCCGTTGACCCGCAGATAGGCGGGATGGTTGGCGTGGGTGGCCAGGGCGTGGCGCAGCATGTCGGCCACCCCGGCCGAGCCACCGCCGGCAAAGGGGCTGGTCGCCTCCACATCCAGGGCCAGCTTGAAGCCGCGCGCCGCGGCTACGTCCAGCATGGCCGCGAAGTTGCCCTCGGTCTGGTTGCCGCCGCCTGGGCCGTACCAGCTCACCACGAAAGCATCGATGCCGGCCGCCTGGGCCTGGGCGATGTGACGATCCATCGCGCCTGGGTCGCGGCTGACATAGGTCTGGGCGGGGAAGTCGGGCACCTTGGCCGGCGTCCAGGTGTTCTCGTCGAACCAGTTGTAGTAGAAGGCCAGCACCAGGCGTTCGTTCTGGGCGCTGGCCGGCTGGGCTGCCACGGCCGGCAGAGTCAGGCTGATGGCCATCAGCACTGCCATCACCAGCCAGGCCCGGCTGCACCAGGGTGAGTTCGTTGGGCAGGTTGACATGGCCGGAATTATACCAGAGGCACAAGGGGTTGGGCAAAGGTGAGAGGGGAGCCGACACGTCGTCTGCTGTTTGTGTGAAGCCGTGATTCCAAGTACAATGGGCTGGCATTACTCTGTATGTGAGGTGAAACCTATGACATCCATAACGATTACAGAGATCCTGGATGATTTGCGTGCGGCCGATGAGACCACGCGGCGCTTTGAACGGCGCTACTGGCTCAGTTCGGCTGATTTCTATGGGCTCTACATGCAAGGCATGCTGGATGATGGCGAGCACACGGACGATTTCGCTGTCTGGGCTGCCTATTACGAGATCAAGCTGGACCGGGAAAAGGATCTTCAGCAACTGTCCCGAGCGCGTCTTCGCCTGGTCAAGGATCAGGGGCAGCAGGGGTTCGTGCATATCACGCCTCCCGAGCCATTCTTGAATGTCGCACCGGCGTAGGCCATCCGACCATGTCGTTTCCAGCACGAGCCGAGTATGAGCGCTTGCTGTATGGTCTGGTACACGATTACCCGGCTGTAGAGCGATCCACGTTGCGTCTCTATGGCACTAGTGCATTGACCGCAATCGTGGAGGGGAGCGTCTTCCTGACCAGCGGGTTAGAACTTCGGGTCGTGGAGGTTCTTGATTTCAAGCATGGACGCATCCAACGATACAGCTACACCGTCTATCGCGGCGATGAAAAGATCCGTTGGTACGATCCAGAGCCACACGCGGAGGCGCCAGATTTGGCGGCAACATTTCCCCATCACCGCCACGAGCCGCCTGACATCAAACACAACCGTCGCCCAGCTCCAGGTATCAGCTTCGCCGAGCCGAATCTTCCTACCTTGATCGCTGACTGCATTGCGCTTGGGGCGGAGTAAAGCGAAGATCACACCAAAACAGCCCTCCCGGTGGCGTACACCGAGAGGGCTGTTCTTATCAAGGCTTCGGCGGGACGGCGTTACCCGACGATCGTTACGCCATAGTTCGGCGGCACCACCTGGAACCAGGTTTGCCCCGGCTTGAGCGGGATGGCCTGGCCCGCGGCGTCCACCAGCTCCAGGCCGCTGAACTTGTCCAGCGCGCGCCAGCGGCCCTGGATGGCCACGCCGTCGCGGATGATGGTGGCGGGGCCCTCGCGGCCGGCGATGTAGGTGCGCACGCTGTAGCTGTTGACCACATCCTCCACCAGGTCGGTCTGATCGTGCTGCACCTCCATGATCACCACGTTGGCGGCTGTCACCTGCTGACCGGTGTTGCCGTCGATCAGCGGGTTGCGCGCCGAGCCTGAGAAGCGACTATAGAGGCCGGTCGCGGGGTCGAAGCGCCATTCCACCTCGTAGAAACCGCGGTTGATGTAGGGAATGACGACCCGGTTGGCGGCCTGGCCGCCGGCTGGCGGCGTGTCGCTGAAGGTGAACGGCTCGATCTTCACGCCGGTGTTCAGGCCGTTGTTCTGCATGAAGCTGCGCAGGTTGGCGCTGCTGGTCAGCACGCGGTTTTGGTAGCCGCCGCCGGCCGGGTTGTTGAAGTAGATGCCGGAGTAGCAGCGTTCGTCCAGGTCTTCGATGCCTGCTTGATAGGCGAAGACCTGGTTGGGCCCCACCGCGCCGCTGCTGGCCATAGGCGCATCGAAGATCTGCGCCACCTGGATGGTGGTGCTGCGGAAGGAGCGCAGCGGCCCGATCTGCGGCGCGTCGCCGCCCAGCCAGAGGGTGGTGAAGCGGGTGGTGTTCAGGTCATCCATCAGTTCCTCGAACACCAGGTCGGCCGCGCTGATGCCGTAATAGCTGCGCACCGGCGGCTCGTTGCCGTAGCGGGCCACGAAGATGCGCTCCTGCAGGCGCGCCGGGTCGATGGGCAGCCCTGTCAGCGGGTTGACGTCGCCGCTGAGCTGGGTGCGGCCGGCCGGCGGCTGCTCCCGCACTGGCCGGTTGACCCGCAGGCCGCACAGGCCGTAGTATTTGCCCGGCGGCGCGGTGTCCACCGCGGGGACCACGTTGCCGATATAGACGAAGCCGGTGCGACCGCCGCCAGATCCGCCTGAGGCGGCCACCGGCGCGCTGTCGGCCTGGGTCTCGGCGTTGAGCGGCGGGGCCTCCACCACGGCGATGGCCGCGGTGTCGCCGCTGAGCTGGGCGAACTGGGCGGAGATCCACGCCTCCTGGCCGTTGACGCAGCAGATCTTGTACCAGCCGCCGTCGGCGCTCTTGCCGTAGACGCCCAGCGTGTCGGCCTTGGTCACCTGGCCAGCCTTGCCGTAGCTCGTGGCGGGGCCTTTGCGGGTGTTGACGTCGTCCTGGGTAGGCTGAAGGAATGCGACCGGCGTCGGGGTGGGCGCTGGGGTAGGCGTGCCCTCCAGCGTCGGCGTGGCGGTGGGTTCGGGCGTGGCAGTGGGTTCAGGCGTCGCCGTTGGGGGCGCGGGTGTGGCCGTGGGCGCGTCGGTGGCCGCGGCCACGGCCGGGATAGGGGTCTTGGTCGGCGTGGGCGTGGGCAACGGTTCTTCGCCGCCGCAGCCAGCCAAGGCCAGGGTCAGAATCAACAGGACGAGAAGAAGAATGGTTTTGTTCCAATGGGTTATCATGCAGGTAGCCTCGGTCAGATGTTGGCCGTATAGTAAAGTCGGAAAGCTGGAAATGGCAAATTGGGCTCACGCAAAGGCGCAAAGACGCAAAGGGCAGATTGGGCTCACGCAAAGGCGCAAAGACGCAAAGGGCAGATT
>JAJTXO010000144.1 GCA_021463315.1 Caldilineales bacterium
ATCATCTCAAAAAACCGGGGTCGAGACTTCCGAAGTCTGCGCAGGTTTGTTCAAAACGAGCTCACAGTCCATAAGACTTCGGAAGTCTTCCCCAATCTAATTGACATCAAAACAGCGTGTAAATGAACGGCGCGATGCCTGAGGCTTGGGCGAAGACCAGCAGCAGGCCGAAGGTGACCAGCAGAACCACCAACGGGATCAGCCACCATAGCTTGCGCTCCCACAGAAACCCGACCAGCTCTTTCAGGACGCCTGCACGCGCGCCAGCGCTTTTCATCTTCATTGGATCATCACTCCTGCTTCGAAAATCGTTCAAACCCGCTCGGGCCGGTCTCCTGACCGAGCCCGTCCACAACAACCGCTCGGGCCGGTCTCCTGACCGAGCCCGTCTGCGGTCACGCCAGGAACGTCCGGGCAAACGGCGCAATCTGCCGGGCAGCCAGCGCATGGCCGGCCGGGTTCCAGTGGACATCGGTCGCGAAATACAGCATCTGGCCGGCCCGCCCGGCTGAGGCGAAGATCGGTCCCAGGTCCAGGCAGGGAATGCCCTGCTGCCGGCAGAAGGCCGCCATGCGCCGGCTGGGGCTGCGCACATCGCCCGCGGCCTCAGCTCGCCGGGGCGGCAGCCGATCCCAATACGTCTCTTCCTTGGAGGGGGCCAGAAGGACGGCGAAGCGGGCGCCGGCTGCCTCGGCCGCGCGGCGGGCCTCCAGCAGGCAAGCGCAGGCGAGCTGCCAGCCCTGGCTGATCTCCGCGTTGGTGAAATCGGCCCAGCGGGCCGCGCTGGCCAGATCAAGCTGCCCAGCAGCGCGGCCCACCCTTACCCAGGGCTGATAGCCGCGCGCGCCGTAGCCGCCAACGCCCAGCGCGTGCTTGGTCAGCTCGTAGCTGCGTGCATGGCGGTGCAGCCACCCGCGCAGCCAGTCAGCCGCCAGATCTGGCCGTCCGGCTGCGGCCGGCGTCTGACGCAGCCACCGGTAGAGATCCGGCTGGCCCGACTGCTGCCAGCGAGCGAAGAGGCTGGCGTCCTCGCAGTCGTTGGCGAAGAACTGCCACAGCACCAGGCGGGGCTGCAACGCCAGGCCATCGCTGCGCAGCAAAGCCAGCTCGCTCTGCGGGCCATAGCCGCTGACGCCCAGGTTGGCCACCTTGAGACCGGCCAGCCCGGCCAGCCGCGCCGGCCAGGCGTCGGCCTCATCCACGCCGTAGCCGAAGGTGAAGCTGTCGCCGATGGCCGCCACATCCACCGGGCCGTGCTCGTGCGGCGTGCGCAGACCGCGGCCGTTGGTGCGCACCCGGTAGCTGAAATCGGCATGGCCGCTGAGCAGCACGTCCAGGTGGGAGAGATAGCGGTAGCCGGCCAGCGGATCGGGTGTGGCCAGCGCGTGCCAGGCCTCGTAGAAGCCGCGTGAGCTGCGCCAGCCATAGGGTCCCACGCCCAGCGCCGCCTGCACCGCCGCCGGCAGCACCTGCGGCGCGGCATGCAGCAGCGCCTCAGCCGCCGCGCCAGCCAGCACACCCAATCCAACCAACCAACCCAAACGCCTCATCGCCAGTCGCCACCACAAAATCGCCGCGTCCGTCCAGGCATGGCATGGCTGTCCCGCTGCTAGCCGGACCTACGCCTTGTCTACTTGTCTACTTGTCTACCAATCTACCAATCTACCAATCTACCAATCTACCACCCTACCCCCCTACTTCCTCACCACAAAGCGCTCCAGCACCAGCAGATCGATGTCGCTCTTGCTGAAAGTGTTGAAGGCGTTGGCCGGGGTGGTGACGATGGGTTCGCCGCGCAGGTTGAAGGAGGTGTTCATCAGCACCGGCACGCCGGTTTTCTGGCCGAAGGCGTCCACGATGTCGTAGTAGCGCGGGTTCCACTCGCGGCGCACGGTCTGCAGGCGGCCGGTGCCCATGTGCGACACGGCCGGGATGATCTCTTGCTTGTCGGGCAACACCGGGCTGACCATCAGCATGAAGCGCGGTGGGTACTGGCCCTCGGCCCGGCCCAGATCGAAGTACTCGGCCGCGTGCTCTTCCGGCACCACCGGCGCAAAGGGGCGGAAGGGCTCGCGGAACTTGATCTTGACGTTGACGATGTTCTTCATTTCAGACCGGCGCGGGTCGGCCAGAATCGAGCGATTGCCCAACGCGCGCGGCCCCCATTCGAAGCGCCCCTGGAACAGGCCGATCACCTTGCTGTCCATCAGCGCATCGCTGACCACGTCGGCCAGCTTCTGCTCCTCCTCGATCAACTCGTACTCCAGCCCCTGGGACTTGAGAAAGTCGGCGCAGGCGGCCTCGCTGAAGGATTCGCCGTAGTAGGCGTGCTCCATGACGAAGCGCTGCGGCTGGCCCAGCAGCACGTGGTAGGCATAGAGCGCCGCGCCCAGCGCGCCGCCCGCGTCGCCGGCCGCGGGCTGGATGTAGACCTGCTCGAAGGGGGACTCGCGCATGATGCGGCCGTTGGCCACGGAGTTCAGCGCCACGCCGCCGGCCATCACCAGGCGACTCAGCCCGGTTTCGGCGTGCAGTTGCCGCACCATCTGCAACAGCACCTCCTCGGTCAGCAGTTGTACGCTGGCGGCCACGTCCGCGTAGTACTGGTTGCGTCGGGCGATCTCCTCCCGGCCGCTGATGTCGTGGCCGGTGGTCTCGCAGAAGAATTCCGCGTCATGGATGCGCGGCTGGCCCCACAGGCGCACGAAGCGGTCGTTGAAGGTGCGCTCCGGCGAGTAGTGGTAGCTGAAATAGTCCATGTTCAGATGGAAGCTGCCGTCGCCGTGCAGGGTGAGCAGCTTCTCCAGCCGGTCGCGGTAGAGCGGCCGGCCGTAGGGCGCCATCCCCATCACCTTGTACTCCCCCTCGTTGACCTCGAAGCCCAGCCAGGCGGTGAAGGCTGAGTAGAGCAGGCCCAGCGAGTGGGGAAAGCGCATCTCGCGGGTCAGATCGATGCGGTTGCGGCTGCCGTCGCGCCAGGACGCCGACGCGCGGCCCATAGTGGTGGTGGTCCATTCCCCCACGCCGTCGATGGTCAGCACCGCGGCTTCCTCGAAGGGAGAGCAGAAGAACGCGCTGGCCGCGTGGCTCAGATGGTGCTCTACGAAGAGGATCTTCTCGGCCGGCACGCCCAGCTTCTCCATCAGAATGCCCTTCACCCACAGCTTCTCGTCGAACCAGGCGATCATCGCCTCGCGGAAGACCTTCCAGGAACGCGGGTAGGTGCTCAGGGTGGACATCAGGATGCGCTCGAACTTGGGCAGCGGCTTCTCGTAGAAGACCACATAGTCCATCTCTTCGGCGGTGATGCCCGCCTGGCGCAGGCAAAAATCGATGGCCTGGGCCGGGAAGCGATAGTCGTTTTTGTAGCGGGAAAAGCGCTCTTCCTGCGCCGCCGCGATCAAGATGCCATCCCCCAGCAGCGCGGCCGCCGAGTCGTGATAGAAGCAGGAAATGCCAAGAACGTACAATGAAAAGCTCCTGATGCCGCGGCTAGGACTGTTTCTGGCCCGAGGCCAGATCGACATCGCGGGTAGTGCGCGACTGCCACCCCGTCTGTGCCTGGTCGATAGCGCGCGACCGCGTGTGCAGCGGATCAGCCAACACGCGCACGGCCAGACCGAAGGGCGTAACCAGCACGAAGTAGAAGAGGGTCAAAATGATGCGTGACTGGAACTGGCCGATCTTGCGCGCCAGCGTCAGCCAGTGGTTCCACAGCTTGCGCAACAAAGCGGTTTCTCCTGCGCGTGGCCTGACAAAAAGATCGCCGGAACGGCTGTCCGGCGGCGTAGCTCAAAGGATGTTGCCTGGCATGATACTTGGCAGGGTGCGATCTGTCAATTCTCTGAGCTTCCATGCCTTGACGAACCGCCTGCCATCTGGTAGACTGCCCTGAACCTGCTGCGCGGCCCGGTCGTGCAAAGGACTGCCATGTTTGTCAAGGAGATCTGCCCCGTGCGTGTGATTTTTCGTCTTTTTGCCCCGTTGATGCTGACCTTGCTGGCGTTGATCGCGGCAGGATGCAGCTTCGGCTCGCTGCTTTCCGACGTCAGCCTGCAGCCTGCCATCATCAGCCCCAACGCGGACGGCAGCGACGACGCCACCAACATCCGCTACAGCCTGGCGCGCACCGCTGAGGTGTCCATCTTCTTCGAAGACCAAGCCGGCAATCGCCACTACTTTCGCCGGGATCAACTGCGCTCGCCGGGCGACTACCAGGTGGCTTGGGGCGGCGTGGTCAACGAGCCGCAGGTGATCGACGATGGCTATGGCCCGCAGCAGGTGATGGGCCGCGTGTTGCCCGACGGCGAATATACCTGGACCATCGAGGCGCGCGACGAACAGGGTCGGGTGGCCAGCCAGACCGGCACGATCACCCTGGTGGATGGGGACACCGCGCTGCCAGAGCTGCGCAATTTCACCGTCGCGCCGCAGCACTTCACCCCCAACCAGGACAGCATCGACGACTGGGTGTCCATCTCCTACTACCTGCCCAAGGACGTGGACGAGGTGCAGGTCTACCTGGTGGACCCGGCCGAGCCGGCCTTCAAATACTACATCGCCGAGAAGGAGCGGGTGATCAAGCCGGGCCAGCGGGGCTATCACGAGTACCGCTACGAGGCTGACGTGGACCAGGGCGCGGAGGCGCCGCCCGACGGCGACTACGTGATCTATGGCGAAGCGCGCGACCTGGCCGGCAACCACGTGGTGGTCACCTCCACCCTGACCATCGAGGACGGCGGCAAGCCGCGCGCTGACATCCTGCAAGGGGAGATCGACTGGGTGGGCGACACCAACCGGGTGGTCAGCGTGCCGCTGGGCGGCACGTTGTGTTTCACCACCACCATCCAGAACGAGGGCACGGTCAGCATCCGCACGGCCGGCCCCTGGCCGGGCACGACCTACAAGTTCAGCCAGAATCACAACACCCTGGCCAACGAGCTGAAGGATTCCAGCCTCTACCAGCAGGCCGGCGTCTGGCGCTTCGGCGTCAACTACGACACCACCGGCTACGATTTCCCCTTCCGCTGGGCCATCGGCCGGCCGGAGGACCTGGAGAAGCGCGTCATCGACGGCGTGGAGCAGTACTATCTCCTGCCCGGCCAGCGCTCCCTGGTCTACGGCTGCATCGAATTCGACCAGGCGCCGCCCGTGGGCACCAACTTCTGGTGGGGCGGCCTGATCCACGAGTTCGTCAGCGTGGCCAACAACTACGTGGATCGGATCAGTGTGGTGGTGGGGACGCCATAGTGAGGTAGACAAGGAGACAAGGAGACAAATGCGAGTGCTTGCTCCTATCCGACTTGCTGTCCCGAAAATAGCCGCTTGGGCTGGTCTTTGCGCAGCACCCCGGAGGGGCCGTCCGAGCCCGCTGTTTTCAACGACGGTTGTGCGCCCAGCGCATGGGCATCTGCCTTGTTAACTTGTCTACCTGGCCCACCCCTTTCCTCGTCTACTTGTCTACTCGTCTGCTCGTCTACTTGCTTGCCACCATGGACTTAGTCATCGTCATCGTCAGCTACAATGTGCGCGCTTTGCTGCACACCTGCCTGGCGTCGTTGTTTGCCAGCCTCGCGCGCACGCCGGAGCTGGCGGCTGAGGTGTGGGTGGTGGACAACGCCTCGGCCGACGGCAGCGCGGCCATGGTGGCTGCAGAATTTCCTGCTGTGCGGCTGATCGCCAGCCCGGAGAACCTGGGCTACTCGGCCGGCAACAACGCGGCCTTGCAGGCGCTGGGCTTCCCGCCGCTGGCCGATGAGGCGCGGCCGCTGTGCGCCTACCCGTGGGCGGCTGAGCTGCCCCGGCCGGCCGGCCAGCCGCGCTTCGTCTGGCTGCTCAACCCCGACACGGTGGTGCAGGGGGACGCGCCGGCGCAGTTGGTGCGCTTCATGGACCAGACGCCGGCGGCTGGCGCGTGCGGCGCGCAGTTGTGCTACGCCGACGGCAGCTTCCAGCACGGCGCGTTTCGTTTCCCCGGCCTGGCCCAGCTCGGCCTCGATTTCTTCCCACCGCCCGGTCGGCTGAACCAGCCCCTGCTGGACTCGCGGCTCAATGGCCGCTACCCGCGCCGGCTGTATCAGCAGGGCCAGCCCTTCCCGGTGGATTTCGTGCTGGGCGCTACGCTGCTGGCGCGCGGCGAGACGCTGCGCCAGGTGGGGCTGCTGGACGAGAGCTACTTCATGTACTGCGAGGAGATGGACTGGCAGCGCCGCGCGCAGCGGGCCGGCTGGTCTGTCCACTGCGTTCCCAGCGCGGCCGTGGTCCACGTGGCGGGGGCAAGCAGCAGCCAGTTCCGCGGCCGCTCCTTCACGGCCCTGTGGCAGAGCCGGCTGCGCTTCTACCGGCGCAATCACGGCCCGCTGTTCAACCGAGCCGCGGCTGCGCTGCTGCGGGCCGGCCTGCACGCCGAGACACGCCGCGCTCGCCAGCAGGACCTGCCTGACCTCGACGAACGCCTGGCCACCTACCGCGCGGTGGAGGCGCTGACAGACCGCGCGCGCCGCCTGGAGCAACCATGACCCTTTTCGCCATCATCCTGACCAAAAACGAGGCGAAGCACATCGCCGAGTGCATCGATAGCGTGCGCTGGGCCGACGGCGTGCTGGTGTCCGATTCCTACAGCGACGACGGCACGCCCGATCTGGCCCGCGCGGCCGGCGCCGTGGTGCAGCAGCGGCCCTTCGATGGCTGGGCGCGGCAGCGCAACGCCGCGCTGGAGGAGGCCGCCGCGCTGGGCGCACAGTGGGCCTTCTTCGTCGACGCGGATGAGCGCGCCACGCCGGAGCTGGCCGCCGAGATCCGCCAGGTGATCGCTGAACGGTCCGAGGTGGGCTGGGGTGTGCCGCGCTGGAACTACATCGTCGGCCAGCGGGTCAACTATGGCGGCTTCTACCCCGACTATCAGTTGCGCCTGATGCGCATCGATCGGGCGCGCTATGACCCCGAACGGCCGGTGCATGAGGTGGTGCTGCTGGATGGGCCCAGCGGCAACCTGCACAATCCCCTGATCCACTACAACTACGACACCTGGGCGCAGTTTCACGCCAAGCAGCGCCGCTACGCCACCTTCGAGGCGCGCATCCTGCGGGAGCGCGGCATCCGTCCCCGGCCGCATAACTTCATCCTTCAGCCGCTGCGCGAGTTTCGCCGGCGCTATCTGGCGCTGCAAGGCTATCGCGACGGCCTGCACGGGCTGAAGCTCTGCCTGCTGCTGGCCTACTACTACGGCGCGTATCCCTATTGGGTGCTGCTGCGAGAGGGGAGACAGTCCTCGTAGGACGATTTTCTAAATCGTCCTCTGGGGCGAGGCGGAGGGACGATTTAGGAAAATCGTCCTACGAGGGAGATGCGCAGGCGCTTGAGCATGGCGGGGTAGCCCTGCTCGATCAGCCGCGCTAGCTCGTCGACGGTGCGCTCGTATTCCTCTTTGGGCTTGCGGTAGGGATCCTTGATGTCGCCGTAGCTGCCCGACATCTCGCTGATCAGGAAAATCTTGCCCAGCAGGTGGGGATAGTTGTAGAACAGCGTGCGGCGGTGGGCTTCCTCCATCACCAACACCAGGTCTGCCGCGGCGATCTCGCGCTCGGCCACGGTGTGGGCGCGGTGGGCGCTGATGTCGATGCCCCGCTCGGCCAGCACCTCCACCCCCGGCTGGCTGGCCGGGCTGTCGTCCATGCCGTAGACTCCGGCCGAGCTCACCTCGACCTGATCCTCCAGGCCGTCCTGGCGCAGGCGTTCGCGCAACAGCCCCATGGCCATGGGGGAGCGACAGATGTTGGCCGTACAGATGATCAGAATCTGCTTCACGCTGCTGAACCTCCGAAAAAACTCGTTTTGCTGACCGGCCGGTCGAACTTGTGCGCCAGGCCCGGCTAAAGCCTTGACTCCGCGCTGCCTGGGGGGCTGCTGGACGCGCACGGGCCAGGGAGCGTTCCCTGGCCCGTGTTGATCATCCTGAAGCTAGGGGTGTTGGGAGTTCGCCCGGGGGCGTGCGAACTCCTCAGGACTAGGCCAGCTCCGGCTGCAAGAGGCCGAAGTTGCCGTCGGAACGTCGGTAGAGCACGTTGATGCTGTCGATGGCCGCGTTGTAGAAGACAAAGAAATCGTGGCCCAGCAGCTCCATCTGGTCGATGGCCTCCTCCTCGCTCATGGGCATCATGGAGAAGCGCTTGGTGCGCACGATCTGACCCTCGAACAGCTCCTCTTCC
>JAJTXO010000145.1 GCA_021463315.1 Caldilineales bacterium
GGGGGGGCAGAAGTCAGAAGTCAGAAGTCAGAAGTCAGAAGTCAGAAGTCAGAAGTCAGAAGTCAGAAGTCACCGATCACCGATCACCGATCACCGATCACCGGAAAGCCGCAGGCCATCCTGCACCGTGCGCACCAGGCTCTCGGCGGCCAGCTCCGGCAGGCAGAAGCAGGGCGCGCCCATGGCCTCGGCCAGCGCGTTGGCCAGGCCGCGATCGAAGGCCGCGTGCTCCATGTTGACTACCACGCTGTTGAAGCTGGCCTGATGCAGCAGGCGAGCGATGTGCATGGCCTCCTCCTGGGCCGGCATGCCGGTCATGCTGACGTTGCCCGCGCCGTCGGTGAGCAGGATGATCAGCGGCCGCACCTCGGCGTCGCGGCGGCGCGCCCCCTCGCAGATGCGATAGGCCAGCAGCAGGCCGCTGCTCAGCGGCGTCTTGCCGCCCACAGGAATGTCGCGCAGCGCGCGGCTGGCCAGATCGACGCTGGAGGTGGGGGGCAGCACCAGCCGCGCCCGATCTCTCTGAAAAACCACCAGCCCCACCTGATCGCGGCGCTGGTAGGCGTCCATCAGCAGGCTCATGATCGCGCCCTTGGTGGCCTCCATGCGCTCGGCCGCGGCCATGGACCAACTGGCGTCCACCACGAACAGGATCAGGTTGTTGGCCCGACGCACCCGCACCTTGCGCTGCAAGTCATGCTTGCGCAGCTCCAGCGCCAGGGTGGACTTGCCCTGGGCCGCGGCGTCCGCGTGGCGCTGCCGCTGATGGATCGCCGCCTCGCGCAGGGTGGCGTCAAAGGCGATGTCCTGCGGCTTCTGGCCAGCCGGCCGGCTCTTGATATAGCGGCCGCGCTTGCGGTCGGTGCGCGTCACACTGCGCCGGCCGGCCTGACGGCGCGCCAACTTGTCCAGCGGCGTATCCAGCCGTTTGGATTGGAAAGTCTGGCCGACGGTGATCGGCTTCTCCTTGCCCTTTTGCTCCCCTGGTTTGCTGGACTGGGGTGCAGAGTCGGTGGATTGGGGCCCGGGTTGACTGTCGTTGTCTACCTGTTCGGACCCCTCAGTGCTTTTTTTGAGGGATCCGCCATCTCGGTCGTGCTGGTGGACTCGCTCATCTCCGAGCGAGCCTGCTCCTGGGCCTGGCGCAGCTTCTGCTCAAGCTGGCTCTGGTCCAGCACGGCCTCCTGGAAGGGCTGGCGCTTCATGCGGTGGGGCAGCGCCAGCTCGGCCGCCAGCAGGATATCGCGATCGCTGATGGCCATGCGCCCCTCGTAGGCCGCGTGGGCCCGGGCCGCCTTGAGGATCACGATATCGGCCCGGTGGCCGTCCACCTTGAAGTCGCCCGTCAGCGCGGCGATGGCGTACAGGTCGCGGTCGGTGTAGGCCACCAGCGGCAGCAGATCGCGCGCCTGCTGGATGCGGCCGCCCAGCTCATGCTCGCGCGGCTCCCAGTCCGCGCGGAAGTTGTCCGGGTCCTGTTCGTAGGCGATGCGGCGCTTGACGATCTCGACGCGCAGCTTGGGATCGTGGATGCCAGCCATGTCCACGGCCAGGCCGAAGCGATCCAGAAGCTGCGGCCGCAGGTCGCCCTCCTCTGGGTTCATGGTGCCCACCAGGATGAACTCGGCCGGATGGCTGAAGCTGATGCCCTCGCGCTCCACCACGTTGACCCCCATGGCGGCCGAGTCCAGCAGCAGATCCACCACGTGATCGTCCAGCAGGTTGACTTCATCGACATAAAGCAGGCCGCGGTTGGCCGAGGCCAGCACGCCCGGCTCGAAGTGGCGTTCGCCCCGCTGGATCGCCTTTTCGATATCCAGCGTGCCCACCACGCGATCCTCGGTGGCGCTGACCGGCAGATCGACGAAGCCGGTGCGGCGGGTGGCCACGGGCAGCACCTCGCCGGCCTCGACGCGGGCGCGGCACTCGTCGCAATAGGTGCTGGGCAGGTCAGGATCGCAGCCGAAGTGGCAGTCGGCCACCACCTGGATCTCGGGCAAGAGGAAGGCCAGGGCGCGGGCGGCCGTGCTCTTGGCCGTGCCGCGCTCGCCGCGGATCAGCACGCCGCCGATCTGCGGATGGACGGCGTTGAGGATCAGGGCGCGCTTCATGCGCTCCTGGCCAACGATAGCGGTGAAGGGGAAGATGCGTGACATGGAAAGGAATGTGCTCCAGTGGAATGATCTACAGAGACAGAGATTGCATTAACTTCGATGGCGAAGACTATGGTTTGATGGGCGGATGAACGCCCGCCAAGTACAGCGCCCGCCGCAGATTGACCAGCGGCGCACGATTGATCTGTAGGGCTGCTACGCTGGCACGACCGCATGGCGTGCTTCCAAGAACCTGCGAGAAGTCATCGTTCCACGCGAAATGCTCAGCCCATCTTTGGCGACGCGGGTGAAACAGCGTTACGAGCTGGCCGGTTTCGGGATCTACTGCTTGGGTCTTCTTGGCTTTGTGTCCATTACAACCTGAACAGGACAGGGCCAGGTTGTCGAGGGTCGTCGTTCCTCCCCGCGCGCGGGGGTTGATGTGTTCGACCACAAAGCTCTCGGTGGCAAATCTCGCCTGGCTTTGGCAGTACTCGCAACAAGCGTGTGCTCGCTAAAAAACGAAGCGCCTCAGCACCGGTGAGATGCGCTGCTCGTCAGTCAACACCGGTCTCCAGGCGCAGCTCATCCAGGAGCTCACTCACGGTAGCGTGTCTCTTTTTCGCCAGCGCCAAGAGCGCCTCTGCGCGTGTCACATCGGTGGTTTCGGCAATGTCGACCAAACGCAATAGTTCTGTGCGTTCCTGCTCGGTGATCGTCTCTGCTTCAAGCTTTGCTTCCAAAAAACGCAGTCGACGTATTTGCTGCTCGGGCAGGCGGGTGTGGATGGCGCTGAGCAGTGCTTCCTCGCTGTTGAGACGTTTCTGAAGCATCGTTGCCTCAGCCATGAACTTGTTCAGGTCGCTGGGAGGCAACTGCGAGATAGCTCTCAACAGTCCAGGAACAGTGATCTGGACTGGCAATTCAACGCTTTGCATAACTTCTTCCTCGATTGAAACGGACTACACGGGTTCTCTGGGAACCGTCTTTCCGTAAACTTCGCACATGGAGATTATATGCACGAGGCGGGCTTTGGAAAAATACGGTCGCGCCAGTCCTATTCGTCCGATGTGCTACCTACTTGTCGTACATAGCCCAGCACCCGCTCGAACACCCTACGCGTCGCCGGCGTGGGGTTGTAGGCGTCCAGGTAGTGGGTGGTGTCCTCGTCCGCGATGGGCTGGCCGGCCTCGTCGCGCACCACGCCGCCGAGGCTGGCCGGCGAAGGTGGGGTGCGGTAGACAAGCACAGGCGGAAAGGTCTTGCGCACCTGATACTCGACCACGTTGCGCACCCTCTGCGCATCGACCGCGCCGCAGCCGGCCAGGAGGATGACGCTGGCCAGCAGGGCGAGCAGAATGGTGCGGCTCAATGGATTTTGATGCGTCATGGTGCGTTTTCTTCACCTTGATTATAGCGTCTGCGTCGGAGGATGGCAACCGCCGGCCGGACGCAAGGTTGCCATCCTTTCGGAAAGGATGGCAACCTTGGATAGCGCAACCGTCCGGTGTATGGTATCATGCCGCATGGTGTTTCGTAGTTCATCCCAGCGGAGGTTGCCATGCATTTTCGACACGGCTATGCCTTGCTCGTCGGCGTGGGTCGCTCGGCCTACCCGGCCTGGTCCTTGCCCACCACGGCCAGCGACGCGGCCGCGCTGCGGGCCGCGTTGATCGATCCCACCCTGTGCGCCTACCCAGCCGACGATGACCACGTTCGACTGCTGTGCGACGAGGGCGCCAGCCGGGCGGCCTTGCGCGATGGGCTGGCCTGGCTGGCGCGCCAGACCGCGGCCGACGGCGACGCCACGGCCCTGGTCTACATCTCCAGCCACGGCTGGATCGACCGGACCACGGGCCGCTACTACCTGCTGCCCCACGACATCAAGCCCTTCGACGTGCCCGGTTCGGCGCTGGCAGGCGAGGAGCTGGCGGCCGCGCTGCGGGCCATCGACGCGCCCCGGCTGCTGGTCTTCATCGATAGCTGCCACGCGGCTGGCATGGCCACAGCCAAGGACGCGGACGTGCTGGAGTTGCCCGGCCAGTTCAGCCAGGCCGCGCTGCCCAAGGGGCTGGCCGACGCGCTGCGGGAAGGGCAGGGACGGGCCGTCTTTGCCTCGTCGCGCGGCGAGCAGCGCTCCTGGCTGCGTCCCGATCGCGCGCTGAGCCTCTACACCCACCATCTGCTGGAGGCGTTGCACGGCGCGGGCAGCCGGCCGGGCGATCAGGTGGTGCGTCTGTCGCATCTGGCCGGGCATCTGAGCCGCACCGTGCCGGAGAGCGCCCGCCGCCTGTGCGCCGCCGAGCAAACGCCCTTCTACGACTGGTCGACCGAGGATTTTCCCGTGGCCCTGCTGGCCGGCGGCAAGGGGCTGCCGGCCGAGGGCTGGCAAGCCAGCGGCGACCTGGTGCAACCGGCCACCGCGCCCACCTACCAGGCCACCCTGCACGGCAGCGGCGCCATCGCCCAGGACCACAGCGTGGCCGCCGGCGCGGGCGGGATCGCCATTGGCCGGATTGGACGTGAGTAACAAGGAGCAGCTATGAACCTGGAGCAATGGAAAGAAGCAGCGCGGCGCAACTTGCAGCGCCTGGGACAGCGCATCGGCCAGCTCGCGCCGGGAACGGTGTACGGCGCGCTGTGCAGCGCGTCGCTGCTGCCGGTGGTTATGGCCGCGCAGCAGGGCGATTTCGCGGCCCTGGTCGCGCTGGGCAGCGTGGTCGGCGGCGTGGGCGGCAACCTGATCGCCAACCAGATCCAGGCCTGGCGCGACCGCAGCGAGGAGGAGTTGGCGGCGGAGTTGGGCCAGCGCGCAGCCGCAGATCCCCAGTGGCTGGAAACCCTGGATGCGCTGTTGGTGCAACTGGAAGCGCCGCAAGCGGTGCAAGCCAGTCTGAACGAACAGGACTGGAGCCGGCTGGCTAAGGTACTGAAAGGAGAGCTGGCCAGCCTGGGAAGTCGCGTCTCTGTCGAGGTGAAAGGATCGGGTTCGGCGGCCGTCGATCACAGCGCTGCCGCCGGCGCCTTCGGCATCGCCATCAACGGCAACGTGGCCAACAGCCTGGTGCAAGTCTACGTAGACCGCGCGCCCCAGCCTGAGCCGGTGGATTACCGCGCAGCCTTGGAGCGCTACCTGAGCCACCTGCTGGAAACGCGCCATGTCCTCAATCTGCGCGGCATTCCGTCCTTCAAGCCCATTGGCGTCGAGTTGGAGAAAGCCTACGTGACCCTGCGGGCTTTGGACCCAGTGCGCACCGAGCGACTGATTGGCCACTACTTTGGCCGCCAGCGCTCCGAGGCCGTTCAGCAGATGTTGGCAGAGCAGCGTGAGCAGCCCGTGCCACTGCAAGATCTCCTGGCGCGGCATGCGCGCCTGGTGGTGCTGGGCGATCCTGGCTCGGGCAAGACGACTTTTCTGGCCTACCTGACCCTCTCGGCCGCTCGCGTCATCGCCGCCGATGACCCAGCCCTGTTGACTGAACGCTTGGGTATGAGCGGCGCGGCGCCGTTGCCGGTGGTCCTGCCGCTGCGTGAGTTTGGCCGCTATCTGCGCAACCTGCCGGCCAGCCAGCGCCTGGGGCCGCAGCCGCAGTTGTTGTTGGATTACCTCAACCAGTATTACCGCGGTTGGAACCTGAACCTGCCAGCCGATTTCTTCACCCATCACCTGGACGCTGGCCGCTGCCTGGTGATGCTGGACGGGCTGGATGAGGTGGCCGATCTCGACGAGCGTATCGTGGTCAGCGAACAGGTCGAGGCCTTTGTGCAGCGTTATGGCACAGTGGGCAACCGCTTCGTTCTCACTTGCCGCGTGCGAGGCTACGAAGGCCAGGCGCGCCTGGGGCAGGATTTTGACGTCTGCACCATCTTACCTTTTGTGCAGAACGACATCGAGCGCTTCGTTCAGTCCTGGAGTCTGGCGGTGGCTGCCTCTGAGGCGCAGAGCGCCCAGCAGTCGGTGCGCCAGATCGCCGATCAAAAAGCGCAGGATCTGCTCAGGAACATCCTGGCCAACGCCAAGATCAAGGAGCTGGCCAGCAATCCCTTGTTGTTGACGATCATTGCGCTGGTCAACGAGCGCCGCACCAAGCTGCCGGAGCGGCGCAGCGAGCTGTACGACGAGTGTACCGAAGTGCTGTTGGGCTATTTCGAGCAGGCCAAGCCAGGCGAAGAGGGCAAGCGTCTGGCGCGCTACACCGGCGTCAGCATGGAGATGGACGCGGGCGAGAAGCGCGCCTTTCTGGAGCCGGTGGCGCTGGCCATGCACGAGAGCTTGCAGCGCGAGTGGGAGCGCGATCGGCTGGCGCCAGCGCTGGCTGTGCAGTTCCGCGAGCGGGGCCAGGACGAGGCGGCTGCCCGTCAGATGGCGCGGGCCTTCCTGGAGACGCTCACTGTGCGCAGCGGCCTGGTGCAGGAGGTTGAGCAAGGCATCTACGGCTTCCTGCACCTGTCGTTTCAGGAGTACCTGGCGGCGCGCAAGATCGCCGATAGCCTGGACAATGTTGCCATCACGCTCAGCCATCTGGACGACACCTGGTGGCGCGAGGTGATCCTGCTGCAGGCAGGGCATCTGAGCGAGGGTGGCCGGGCGCGGGTCAGCCAACTGGTCGAGGCGATTCTGGACGCGCCGGGCGATCCCTTCGAGCGGCTTACGCTGGCCGCCAGTTGTCTGGCCGACGTAGGATCGGCCAAGGCAGAGGCCGGCCTGTGGCGTCGGGTTGAGCGAGAGCTTCTGGCGAGCATGGCAGGCAGCCTGCCGGCAAAACGTCGGGCCGAAGCCGGCCGGGGGCTGGCAAGACTGGGCGACCCGCGTGAGAGCGTGACCACCGTCGAGCAGATGTCCTTCTGCCTGGTTCCTGGCGGCCCGTTCTGGATGGGCGACGGCAAAGAACAGCATCGCTGCGCAGCCGCGCTGGCCGATTTCTGGATCGCCCGCTATCCCGTGACCAACGCCCAGTACACCCTGTTTGTCCGGGCGGGCGGCTATGGCCATGGCGCGTACTGGCCGGAGGCGAAGCTGGCCGGCTTCTGGCAACCTGGCCAGTTCAAAGGTCGCTACGACGAATCGTGGCGCAGCGGCCCTGTCGAGTACTCCGATCCGTTCGGCCTGCCCAACCATCCGGTAGTGGGTGTGACCTGGTACGAAGCGCTGGCCTTCACGCGTTGGCTCACCGCCCACCTGCATGGCAAGGATCTGCTGGCGCCGAACTGGGCCATCCGGCTGCCCAGCGAGGCCGAGTGGGAGAAGGCGGCGCGCGGCGGCTGGCAGGTTCCGGCCGAGCCTGTCATCTGCTCCCCTAGCCACGGGCTTCAGGCGACGGTTTCCTTGGTCAATAATCGACACGACAAGCGCGCTTACCCGTGGCTGGGCGAGATCAACTCGGAGCGGGTCAACTACGCCGCCACAGGGATTGGCGCGACCAGTGCGGTGGGCTGTTTTCCCGGCGGCGCCAGCGGGTATGGCGCCGAGGAGATGAGCGGTAACGTGTGGGAATGGACGCGCAGTGTGTACAGCAGCTATCCATATCCGGCTGAAGGCAAGGCCTTGCAGCAGCGAGAAGACTTGGTGGTCGGCGATTCGCGTAGCCGTGTGTTGCGCGGCGGTTCGTTCGCCGGCAACGGGTACAACCTGCGCTGCGCCACCCGCTACAACTACTACCTCGACGACTTCCCGAACTTCAGGAACGACGGCGTCGGGTTTCGGGTGTGTGCGTCCCCATTACCTCGGGTCTCTGGGGACTCTGGCCTCTGATGCTCTGACTCTCTGGACCTCTGTAGCAACGATATCAGGCATGAGGTGCAGCAAGGTTGCAGCCGGCGCCAACTGCCCTCCGGACCCGCCCGGTAGGGCGGTCGCAAAAAATTGCCAATGCAGCCGAAGTCAGTGGTGTAGGCAGGGTGCGCGGCGTGTCCTCCCCCTGTCATGCTGAGACTGCCGAAGCATCTCGTGCGTCATGTGACGCACCGAGATGCTTCGCTGGCTATTCGTCCCTCATGCGAAGCGCGTGCCCGACCCGCTCAGCATGACAGGGTGTGGCGCACCGAGATGCTTCGCTGGCAGTTCGTCCCCCATGCGAAGCGCGTGCCCGACCCGCTCAGCATGACA
>JAJTXO010000146.1 GCA_021463315.1 Caldilineales bacterium
CATGTCATGCTGAGGTCCGCCGAAGCATCCCGTCCATGTCATGCTGAGGTTCGCCGAAGCATCCCGTCCATGTCATGCTGAGGTCTGCCGAAGCATCCCGCAGGAGTACAGGCCGCAGAACATGCGACAAAGGCAATGACCAATGGCCAGCGACGATGAGCCAGCCAGTCCCGACGGCGGAGCTATCATCAAGGTGGTGGGGCCGTGCAAGTCGGGCAAATCGACTTTAGTGGCAGGGCTGACCGCAGCCGGCTATGCCGCGCGCAGTTGCAGCCAGGAGCATTCCGAGGCGCCGGCCATGTGGCAGCGCATTCACCCGCCCGACTGCCTGATCTTCCTGGATGTGTCGCTGGAGACAATGCGGGCGCGGGTGCAGCGCAGCGACTGGAGCGCGGAGCTGCTGGCCACGCAGCAACGCCGCCTGGCCCATGCCCGCGGCCATGCCGATCTGATCGTCGCCACCGATCAGGCCAGCAGCCAGGATGTGCTGCAGCAGGTGGTGGACTATCTGGAGCAGATCGGCTTCCCTCTTCGCACTGGGCGCCGTTCCTCATAGGGTGTGTTGGCAACAAACCCGCCCGTTTGGAATTGCCCTTCATTTGACAGCGCGCGGACGCTGCGCTATAATTTGCCGCACAAGACCGGTGCGGCTTAGCTCGCCGGTTTTGTTGTGGCCTGATTCAGACCATTTCATTCTGTCGCTGTGCAGGGGCCTTCGCGAGCGACGCGACTGTCCGGCTTCGACACAACCAGCCGCTGAGGCTGGTTGTGCTTTGCCAGGCGGCCGCGCTGCTGGCTGGCCCACGCACGCTCGTAGGAGTTTGGCATGCAACGTAGCCATTTGTGGGCACTGATCGTCGTCGTGGTCGTGGCTGTGCTGGCGTTGGTCATCGCCCTGCCGATCCGGCATCCGGGCTGGTTCAACAACATCGCCTTCTGGCAGCCCCAAGAGTTTCGCGATCTGGAGCTGAAGCAGGGGTTGGACCTGCAAGGCGGTCTGCAGGTGCTGCTGGAGGCTGATCCGCAGGCCGTGGCCAGTCAGACTACCGCCAACCGGGATCCCATGGAAGCCGCCAAGGTGATCGTCGAGAACCGCGTCAACGCGCTGGGCGTCAGCGAGCCGCTGGTGCAGCGGCAGGGCGACAACCGCATCATCGTCGAGCTGCCGGGCATCGACGATCCCGACCAGGCCATCGCCACCCTGCGCGGCACCGGCCTGCTGGAGTTCGTCGAGATGGGCCAGCAGTTCGTGCCGGCCGGCACCCGCATCGAAACCAACACCGGCGGCAGTCCAACGGCGACGGCTGGCATCACCGGCACCCAGGGGCTGCTGAATCCTGTGACCGGCGAACCGTTCGTCACGATCATGACCGGCGCTGACCTGCGTTCGGCCGAGGTGGGCTTCGACAGCCTGACCAACGCGCCGCGCATCGTCTTCGAGCTGACCGACACGGGGCGCGAGACCTTCCGCAACTACACCAGCCAGAACATCGGCAACGTCTTGGCCATCGTTATGGACAAGGTGGTGCTTTCGGCGCCCACCATCCAGGCGGTGATCGACGGCAGCGGCGAGATCAGCGGCCAATACACCCTGGAGGAGGCCACCAGCCTGGCGGTGCAGATGCAGTACGGCGCGCTGCCGGTGGCGCTGAACGTGATCGACACCCGCAGCGTGGGCGCCACCCTGGGCGCGGACTCGGTGCAGAAGAGCGTCACGGCCGGCGTCATCGGCGTGTTGGTGGTGCTGCTCTTTATGGTGGTCTACTATCGTGTGCCCGGCCTGCTGGCCGATGTGGCGCTGATCCTCTTCGTGCTGATCAACATCGCCATCTTCAAGCTGTTGCCGGTGACGCTCACCCTGCCCGGCATCGCCGGCTTTCTGCTGGCCACCGGCACGGCCGTGGACGCCAACGTGCTGATCTTCGAGCGCATGAAGGAGGAGCTGCGTGCCGGCAAGTCGCTGCGTTCCGCGGTGGATGCCGGCTTCGACCGGGCCTGGACCTCGATCTTCGACTCGAATCTCTCCACCCTGATCACCGCGGCGATTCTGATCTACTTCGGCAGCGCCTTCGGGGCCAGCAGCGTGCGCGGCTTCGCCGTCACCCTGGCCATCGGCGTCCTGGTCAGCATGTTCACAGCCGTCTTCGCCACCCGGGTGCTGATGCGTCTGGTCTATCAGCGCCGCAGCGTCGATCAGTCGGCCCTGGCCAAGCCCACCCTGCTGGGAGTGTAGCCCATGTATAACCTGGTTCAACACCGCAAGAAGTACTATCTCATCTCCCTGATCCTGATCATCGTCAGCTTCGCGCTGATGGCCTACTCCATGGCCACCGTGGGCACTCCCTTCCGCCTGAGCATCGACTTCACCGGCGGCGTCTACTGGGAGTTTGCGCTGGGGCAGGAGACGCAGCCGGGCGAGGTGCGCGACATCTTCCTGGCCAAGGGCCTGACCGATACGGCTGTCACCACCATCGGCGACGAGGGCAATCGCCTGCAGGCGCGGCTGAAAGAGGTGACGCCGGAGGTCAAGGCCGAGATCGAGCAGGAGCTGGGCGCGCAGTTCGGCGGCATCGAAACGCTGCAATACCGCAACGTCGGCCCCTCGGTGGGCAGCGAAGTCACCCGCACGGCGCTGATCGCGGTGCTCTTCACCTCCATCGCCATCGTGGGCTGGATCGTCTTCGCCTTCCGCCATGTGGCGCATCCGCTGCGCTTCGGCATCAGCGCAGTGATCGCCATGCTGCACGACGTGGTGGTGACGGCCGGCTTCGGCGCTTTGCTGGGCATCCTGGTGGGCTACGAGGTGGACGCGCTTTTCCTGACCGCGCTGCTGACTGTGTTGGGCTTCAGCGTGCAGGACACCATCGTGGTTTTCGACCGCATCCGCGAGAACAGCCGGCGGCACATGGGCGAGGACTTCGAGACCATCACCAACCGCAGCCTGCTGGAAACCATGGGACGTTCGCTGACCACCCAGCTCAACGCCTTTTTCATCATGGTGGCCATCCTGCTCTTCGGCGGCGACACCATCAAGCCCTTCATCGCTGTGCTGCTGGTGGGCATGATCACCGGCTCCTACTCATCGATCTTCAACGCCACGCCGCTGCTGGTGACCTGGGAAAACTGGGCCGCCAAGCGGGCGCGCGAGCGGGCCAAGATGGCAGCCGCGGCCTAGGCGGCGCCTGATCGCAGACCCTTCGGGTTTTCGGAAACCCGAAGGGTCTGGCGCGCCAACACCCTCGGATTTTTTCGCTGTGGCACAGTAGAGCCGGGGATTGGAAATCCCCGGCTGAAAGCACGAAGCGCCCTCAGGCGCTGGGAGCCTTTCTGCAGCCGCTGAGGTCAGACGGCATTTATTCACCGGGTAAAGCCAGGGATTGGAAATCCCCGGCTGAAAGCACCAAGCGCCCTCAGGCGCTGGGAGCTTTTCCGCAGCCGCTGAGGGGGCTTGGTGTGGTCAGACGGTGAGTTCATTCACCGAATAGACCCAGGGATTGGAAATCCCTGGCTGAAAGCACCAAGCGCCCTCAGGCGCTGGGAGCCTTTCCGCAGCCGCTGAGGGGGCTTGGTGTGGTCAGACGGCATTTATTCACCGGGACCCAGGGATTGGAAATCCCCGGCTGAAAGCACCAAGCGCCCTCAGGCGCTGGGAGCATTTCTGCAGCCGCTGAGGTGGCTTGGTGTGGTCAGACGGCATTTATTCACCGGGTCGTATCCTGTTGAATCGGGAGAGTAAGCGCGAGCAGTGCGGCGCCCTGAAATTGCCCATTGACAGCGCGGCTTGTGTATGCTGTATTCGCGCGTAGCTGGCCGGAGTCAGCGGTCAGTGAGATGGACGAGGCGTGCGGCCCGGTGGCGTGGACGCAGCCAGCTTTCTGGCGACGACAGCCACGGATTGAGCTCAGGCAGCGGCGGTATGGACGATGAAAACGGCTCCTATGCGGATGGTTTCCTGGCTCCTGGTCTTGGCCCTGACTGCGCTGCAGAGCGGCGTCAGCCCCAATTACAACAATCTGCAGAACCTGAGCTACACCTACGATGCGGGGGCAACGTCAAGAGCATCGTGGATGTGGTCAACAGCAGCCAGCGGCAGTGCTACAACTACGATGCGCTGCACCGGCTCTTGCGCGGCTTCACCACCGGTGCGACCACATGCAACAACAACCCGAACAGCGTGGGCAGCGGACCGTTCGACGAGACCACCACCTACCAGGATGTGCTGGGCGGCCGCGGCGGCAACGTGACCAGCAAGTCGGGTGTGGGCAACTACACCTACGGCGTGGCGCAGGCGGCCGACTGTCCCGAGGGTGCGCTGGTGAAGGCCAACGCCGTGGTGGCGGCTGGCAGCAACTACCTTTTCTACTGCTACGACCAGAACGGCAGTCTGCGGCGGCGCAAGGTGGGGAGCAGCACCACTGCCACCTACGGCTACGACGCCGAGAACCGGCTGGTGAGCGTCAGCGGCGCGGCTGTGGCCACCTTCGTCTACGACGGGGATGGCAACCGGGTCAAGGCCACCTTCGGCGCGACAACCACGATCTATGTGGGCAACACCTACGAGCGCGACAACGGTAGCACGGTCAGGAAGTACTACTACGCCGGCGGCGTGCGCGTGGCGATGCGCAGCGGTGGGCAGACTTACCACCTGTTGAGCGACCACCTGGGCGGAACAAACGTCACTGCCAACAGCAGCGGCGCACAGATCAGCAAGCTGCTGTATCGTCCCTGGGGCGAGACGCGCTACAGTTCAGGCTCGACGCCGACCACGTGGCGTTTTACAGGACAGCGAGAGGATGCTACAATCGGGCTGTACTACTTCAACGCACGGTACCTCGACCCTCAGTTGGGCCGTTTCACTCAACCTGACACCATCGTCCCCGAGCCGGGCAATCCGCAGGCGCTGAACCGGTACAGCTATGTTACGAATCGACCGACTATAGCTATCGACCCGACGGGACATGATCTAATGATAGTGGGAGGCGCGGGTGGAGACCTGGATATCGCAATCTGGCAACAATGGATCGTGGAGTATAAAGGGTGGTCACTGGAGCAGTGGAACAAGTTCCATGCTACATGGAACGCGGCACAAGATCTGGACGCGAAGAATGAGGTGTTGGCGGCCGAGGGGGTTGGCGTGTTCAATTGGGGTGGCACCACATGGGATGAAGCAAAAACCAACGCACACTCCGAGACAACGATTTCCATGGTTGACGAACTTGCAAGCCAAATGGCAGGCATGAAAGATGTCACTCTCGTTGGATGGAGTAAGGGAGGCAATCTCGTTCTGCAGTATCTTTGGGCTCAGGAGCAGGGGCGACTGAAAGATGCTGTCATTCCAGTCAGAGCCGTGCTTCTTGCCCCGGGCACGCACCCGGCGGGACCGATATTGGGAGCAAGTTGGGTGAGAAACGAAGTGCCTGGTGGATGGCCGACAACAGTTAACATATGCAGTCATGGCGATCGTGCATGTCCGTTGACGATCCGAAATGCCGTTTGGAACATCAATCCACCGTGGAATGGCAACTTTCACGGTCCTCATGGACGGTTTGCAGCAAGTGTCATCGATGCTCTCAATGTCGCTGGTCATCACCAAGCGCGCCCGCGACTACCTGGGTAACCCAGTCTGGAGTAACCACCGACTTTGGCGGTCTCGCTTGCTGTTCTTGAAGCAACGATGAAGTGATGGCCGATTCGGAGATATCTTGGAGGCAAGGCATGAAAGTCAAGATAGGTTTGGGGATAACGGCGGTTGCGGTGCTGCTAACGGTCATTGTGACGGCTGTGTCCACCCATGGCTGGCTTTGGTCGGTTGATGAGTTTCGATACAAACGCATGATCAACTCATTGCCAACTCCAGTCGGGTTTGTTTCTGATACCAATAGACTGTACGCTAGTCCGGACTATCCAGCGGCAGCGCGGCGCTATGTGGTGATCGGTGAGCATGATGATGTTGTGGCCTTTTTTAAGGCAGCACTTCCGAAAACGGGATGGAAGCTCCTGAATGAACAGAAGAGGACCAATTATGAGCCAGATAGTAACATACGGATATGGGGAGAGATATCAATGCTCGTTCTTGATGGTCCAAGGGATGAATGTTTGGAAATTAAGGTCCTATCCGACGATGGACGGTCAGAGGCGGTGATTGACAGGAACGTGCGTGTCGAGTTGGACTTGTTTGCCACACGTGACTTACTTAGTGCCTCACGAATCGATCCCTGTAGGGACTATGAAGCCGTCCCATAGTAGGCGCTGATCAGTTATTGGCATCTTGCCCGCTCTGCCGCTTCGCGCTATAGGCTGACCCTAACTGACATGACGGTAGTTTCGCTCATCTTGAAGTACCGGGAAGCCAATTCGACCCTAGAATCCGCCCCAATCCGATTGTTGGCAACGACCCATCGGACTAAGTATCTGGGTAGAAGCCGTAGGTGGCCATCTCGCGTTGAGTTCACAAGTTGGCTGGTCTAGATGTTGTGGTTCGGTTTTTTTGTTAGCACTATATGCAGATACGAAATTAGCTACTGGTGCCAATATAATGAGCGATACTACCGTCATACCTGAAGCGCGTTAGCTAATGATGATAATCCTGTGAGTGTTCCATCATGGCGGATGGAATACCCACGGGCACCAACGTCACCACCAACTCGAGCGGCATGCAAATCAGCAAGCTGCTGTATCGTCTCTGCCCCCTCCGTTGCACTGCGGGGGTGCTTCGCAAGGGCGAAGCGCGCTTCAGCGCCGGCACCACACCCACGACCTGGCGCTTTACAGGCCAGCGAGAGGATGCTACAATCGGGCTGTACTACTTCAACGCACGGTACCTCGACCCTCAGTTGGGCCGTTTCACTCAACCTGACACCATCGTGCCGGAGCCGGGCAATCCGCAGGCGCTGAATAGGTATAGCTACGTTAACAACCGACCGACCGTTCTGATCGATCCCACTGGCCATGTGGCGCATCCCAACTGTCAAGGATCAGGCGCGGCCATTGCCGACTGCGGCGTAGATGACTGGTATGGCTACGAGGACTATGCCATCAGGAAGCAGCTCCGTGAGCTGGGTCAACGGGAAGGAGACAAGGTCGCGCGAGCGCTGCTGGATGTAGTGTCAGCTCTGTTCGAGCCGGCTGACTACATAGCGACCATCGGAGCCTGCCTCAGCGGTGATTGCAGCCTGCTGGCGTTGGGAGCCATGGCGCTGCCGGTAGTGCCGGGAGCGGTTGGCAGAAACGCAGATGAAGCAGCAGGTTTTGTCAGGAGCCTCGACAAGGATCTGTATGCCTTTGGAAATAGAACAGGCCCGCGGCCGCCGAGAGTTGGGAATGACATCATTCCTGACGCCGACAATATGCTACCAGCCCAGGCTCCACCGCTTCCAAGCGGTGCTTCTACCTTTTCCGATCCAAGCCAAGCTTCACTCAACGGCCATTATCATAGATTGCCGGCCGGAACGGAGCTTCCATCTGGCCTGGACGTGTTGGCCGATGGTCTTGATGTGAACCCCCGGAGCCGTCATCCAGCCACGCATCACACGATCTTCAACACGGTAGAGATGTCTATCGATCGCTTCACCGACCTATTTAGGAACCTCCCGTGGGAGTATGGAGGAAGGCAATGAGCAACTCTGTATCACGCACTGATCAAGATGTCTGGGTTGATTTCAAGGACGCATATCGGGCATATTATGCGGCCGCAGGCGAGCTTTTTTCGCCAGGAGTAGATCGAGTTGGCATTATCAGAAACGCGCTAAGGAACGCGGATCGTCATGTCGCCATAACTGTACTCTCGGATTTGCCCATTGGTGAACTTGAACAGGTATTTGAGGAGCTTGTCTTTCTAGCGAGTTTTTCTCACGGGCCGATCCAACACATACGCGACCAGATACTTCGGTTGCCACACGACTGGGTGCTATCCAGGATTGAGAGCGTTGCGGAGCCGTTTCTCGCCAATGGGACCTATGACGAGTATAGAAGATTCTTAGAGTTGTACAGCCAGTTGGATCTCAATCTTGTCAGGCGGTTAGCAGAGAGGGCTATAGCGCACCTAGATCCAGACATCAGGGAGGCAGGAGATGATTACCTAACGCGAACCGCTACATCCTTGCTGTAAAGCCACGGCACTCGGTGTCTAGATACTCATCGGCCAATTCATCCAGCCCGACACCATCGTGCCGGAGCC
>JAJTXO010000147.1 GCA_021463315.1 Caldilineales bacterium
CGTGGGTGCGCGGGTGGGGGGCGGATGTGGAGGTGGTGGAGCCGGCAGAGTTACGTGTGGAGATGGTGCGAGAATCCAAACGTCTGAGCCGGGTCTATCTCCCTAAAGAGGACCCAACAGACGTAGCGCCAAGTGAAGATTACGACGACATACGAGCCAGCCAACTTTTCCGGAGGTAATCACAAAATGCAGCTATATGAATATCAGAAGACGGTTGCCAGAGCCCTACGCGGCGGCAAGAACGTGATCTTGCAGGCACCCACAGGTTCGGGAAAGACCATGGCCGCATTGTGGCCATTCCTGGAGTCGTGGGATCGCGGAAGATCGAGTGATTTTCCGACAAAGTGCATTTACGCTGTGCCAATGAGAGTGCTTGCCAATCAGTTTGTCGATGAGTGTCGCCGGATCGCCACACAGGACATGGTGCTTGCTGAAATTCCTGATATTGCCATCCAGACAGGAGAACGCCCACATGATCGCGAACTGGCATCTGATGTAACGTTTGCAACAATCGACCAGGTGCTCAGCAGCTTCTTGCACATGCCGTTCAGCCTGCCGCGAAAGTTGGCCAATCTGAACGCTGGCGCCATTGCCGCCAGTTATCTGGTATTCGATGAGTTTCACTTGTTCGATCCCCTGTCCACGTTGCCCACCACGCTGGAAATGTTAAAGATGCTGCGGGGCGTTGCTCCGTTCTTGCTTATGACCGCAACCTTTTCATCTGGAATGCTAGCTGATTTGGCTGGGTTGCTCAATGCGGTCGTCGTCCCTGGAGATACAAACCAGAGGGAGGAAATGCTCAATTTGCCAGTCGAACGCAGCAAATCGAGGTACTACCATTGGCCGAACACACCGCTGAGCGCGGATGAGATAATCCAGAAACACAATCACAGATCGATGGTGGTGTGCAACAGAGTGGAACGCGCCCAGGAGATATATGGAGCATTGCGCAACCATCCTGCTCTGGGCAACACCGAAGTACTCTTGCTTCACAGCCGGTTTTTGCCCCAGGATCGATCTGGCAAAGAGCAACGGGTGCGAGACTTATTTGGCAAGGCAGTGGATCGCTCTAGCGGAAGCGCCATCATCGTCGCGACGCAGGTGGTTGAAGTTGGTCTCGATATCTCGGCGGAAGTTTTGCATACTGAGTTAGCCCCCGCCAACGCGGTCTTGCAGCGGGCTGGGCGCTGCGCCCGCTTCCAGGACGAAACAGGACACGTCTATGTCTATCCAGTGGACAGTCCGCTGCCATACAAGGGACAGGAAGCGATCATTCAGCTCACCGGGGAATGGCTACAAGACCACGATGGTAAGCGGTTGAGCTTCCTCGCTGAACAGGCTTTGGTCGATTTCGCTCACGGGGACTCTGACGGAAAGATACTGCAAGGTCTCAGGGCTACAACGTGGAAGCATCGCCAACGTATGCAAGCCGCACTGAACGGCGACCGAGAATCAGCCGGCGACCTGGTTCGCAAGATCACGTCTCAGCAGATCACCATCAGCGCGAACCCAGATGCTTTACTGGCCCGCCCGTTTGCTGCACCGATGTTCTCTCTTCATCCAGGAACGTTGCAGGGCAAGGCCAAGGCATGGCTTGAGAACACGGCTATCTCACCGGAGAATGACCTGATCTGGCGTTTGCAAGAAGCAGACAGCGAGCAAGAAAGCGATGTCCCCCACTATTTCTGGCAACCGGTACGCACGGAATCGATGCTGCGAGGAGCATCTCTCGTTGCCATCCATCCAGCACTGGCTGATTACAACGCGGACGAAGGATTGATTCTCGACAAGAGTGGCGCCTTCAAAGCGGAGGATCACATCACCGCTGTGAGTTCAACTGCCCGCAAAGGAGCGGGCTGGGTAACACTTTACCGCCTGGAGAGCTACGAGGAGCACATCAGATTGGTCTACGAGGCCTTTGAGCGGACGACCTGGAGAGAATTGGAACGAGCAGCGACCCGACTGGAGCAGCGCGCGGGATGGCCAAACGGATCACTCAAACAAGCAGCCCAGTTGGCAGTGCTCTTCCATGACTTGGGCAAGCTGGCAAAGGCATGGCAGAATTGGGTAACAGAATGGCAGAAGACCATCGGCAAACCAGTCGAGTCAGGCTTCTGGGCGGCGCATACCGACTTTGACGGCCAGAATGCGCGACATGTGGAGCTACAAAAAAAGATGCGAAAACGTCCGCCTCATGCCGTCGAGAGTGCTGTTGCGTCGTCTCCCCTTCTGGCAGCCGTCTTTCGAGAGCAACCACAGTTGCTCAAGGCGGCCTTCTCAGCGATTGCACGGCATCACGGCGCGTTCTCCTCCAACTTCCAGCCCTACGACATCGCAGGATCTGCCAAGAACCCGGTTAGCAGAACTGTCGATCTTTCACCGGATCTTGCTGGCATACTTGATTCATCGAAATTGCGCTTGAGGGATGATCCATCCCGGACGCCCATCAGCTTGATACTCATAGATGCCGCCGACAGTGACGGACTACTGGCATACATGCTGCTTGCCAGGGCATTGAGGCGAGCGGATCAATTGGGGACGGCTAAAGGGGCGGTCGCAGGCTAGTTGAATGCAATGATGAAATCGTACTGAGTATCCTCTGGTGGATCGAAAGTACGACAAGTACAACCAAGAGCAAACTACTGTTCCAGTATTCTAATGTGAATCGAACTCGCTTCTCACCGATAGAGAATTTGACATGGAATTGAGTGTGTGCTAGACTCCCCGAAGTTGATCCTGGCCTATAGTACACCAAAACAACCTACTGGGATCTAACTTCTGGAGACTACTATGAGTATTTATGACGTGGACATCGAGGAACAACTTCAAGAAGAACTCCTTCTTTGTCAAGCACGAATAGCTCGGCTTCAAGATATCGAAGCGGTGTGTCGTAGTGAGTTCACGCAGACTCAAGAGCGCGAAGACCAGATTCAGAGGCATCTAGCTTTGCTGCATGAGTCCCGCCGGCTGAACCCCAAAGCACTTGAGTACCAGCCACCGACGAGCGATATCTGGGCCACGAATCAGTACGGTTAACGACAACGAAATTATAGCAGCCCCTAATCGCTTTGTCAAAGGACATATCGATACTCGGATTTCACGGGCACGACCCCAATCATCCAATTTGCTGGCGCAGGAGAATAGCTATGCCGCAAACTCAGTTCTATGTGGATAAAACCACTCACACGTTCTCGGACGCCCTGACAGCCTTTGGGCTGGCCACGCTGCTCGAAACAATCGTTAGCTATGCGGGCAACCGTGCTGATGTCCGCATGGAAGATCAGGGCGGCTATTACCGCCTGAGCTACAATCCGGGGATCGACGCTGACGGGTTGGCTTGTTTTTCCAGCACCCCGTTGATTCTGGCGCCAGTCGTGCGGACATTCAAGAATCGCGGCAAACTGCCCGATGATCTACCGCCCCAGGGCATCGTTGACTACGAGGAGGTGCGCGACCATCGCGCCCAATACTGGGAAGCGCGCAAAAATCTGCCGCTGGAGGCGCGGAAAGCGCTTGCACGGGGCGAGCAGGATCACCCTACATTGCTTGGGATGCCGGGAGCGCCTGACCCGGACTGGGACATCTATCGAGCGCTCAACCCCGCAGGGCTGATCGGCTATAACAGCTTGATGGTTCAATGGTGGGAAAGCCGAGCTATTCTGCCTCAGCTGTTGGATCTGCTTTTTCATATGACGTCTGCGACGCCGAACGATGTGGCAGCCGCAGAGGATGAATGGAAGAAGCTGGCAAAAGCCGAAAAGCTTACTGGCAGTGCGCAAGCAACCGCGGGGCAACTGTACAATCCCGCCCAGGGCAAAGGCCAGAATCGCGCCAAGGCTGACAGCTTGAGCATGGGAAACGTCAAGACCTTTTGGCTACTGGAGTTTCTGAAGGCGGTTGGTTTCTATCGGGCAGGGTTTACCCGACTGCTCAAGGGGACCAAAGATCGCAAGACCTATGTGGTCGCCCCGCGAAACATCAGGATGGAATCCCATCACAAGATCATTGGCAGCTTCAAGGGGAAGATGCTGTACAGCGAGACCGCCACCAAATCCGACGTACTGGCTGCACTGCGCTACACAATCGCCTTTCTGGACTACTGCCAAGAAAATGAGGCCCAAGACCTGTTTACGCAACTGATGGGAGGCGGTTCGCCGCGCGATGCGATCAGAGGCTTCTACGTCGCTTTCTACAAGAACCTGGGGAACAGCGCAGCGACACTGAACCTGTCGTTTATCAACACTCCAGGGTGGATCCGCCTGTTTGAAACAGAGGATGTGATCGCCTATCGTTCCATCATCGCTGAACACGAAACGATCATCGGGCCGCTGGATGAAAGCCACAGCGATGCCGCTGAGCTGTTATCAGAATACCGGGATTTCATCGCCAGCGACAATCTGGCGCCATTCTTCCGCTTTTGCACTGGCTACAGCAGCTATCTGATCAGCCAGAAAGAACGGGGCAAGTACGCCCCTCAATTCACTGTCGAGAATCTCAGGAGGCTATTCATGAGTGCAGACCCCAAGTTGTCAGCGATCCTGGACCCGGAATTACACCCAGGTTTCCAGTCCATCGCCTATGCCATTCGCCAGAGCACGGTAGTAGCTCAATATCGCAAGAAGGAAGGAGATCGTCGCTACGACATCCGCTACGGACTGGGGCAGGAACTGGCCCGAAAGTCCAGATACCCGATCGAGTTCATCACAGCGTTGAGCGACTTTCTCCACAAGTACAACGCCGAGAACGCGCAGGTGATGGAAAACCGGAGCGGCCCTTACCGTAAAAGCCTGAAAACCAGCGATATCGACGACATCGTCGCGCTGGTGGATCAGTACGGCTCAGAGCTCATCTGCAACCTGCTGATCGCCTATGGCTACGCGCGCACCGGCCAGGGACGAGAGGAGCCGCAACCGATGGCCGAAAACGACAACCTTTCAGAAGTCGATAGCGACAATGGTGAGGAAGGAGAGGATGGCGACGAGTAGCTATTCTCTGCACCGATGACTTGCTTGATTACATTCTGTAACCTGGAGAACAAACCATGACAACTACACTCTATTCGCTGGCGATTTCGGCTGAAGCCATTCTGGACATGCACAGCCTCAACAACGAGGGCGGCGAAGGCAATCAGATCCAGACCCGCATGGTTAACATTGTCGACAAGGAAGGCCGCCTGCACAGCGTTAATGCGATCAGCGGCGACATGTTCAAACACATTCAGGCCGAACACTTCTTTCGCATCAGCGCCGGGCACTTACCGCTGTGCGCGGGATGCAGTGAGTTCAACGCCAATCGCATCAGCGCTGATCCCGCCTACGATGCATTTCTAAGCGACAAGAAGGTCACAGACGCCGCCGGTATCGACCGGTTGGTCCAGACCTGCGCGCTTGACGATGTGGCCGGCAACCTGATTACCGCCGGCAATCGCAGCCTGCCACGCAAAAGCGTTGTGGAGTTCGGCTGGGTCGTGGCGCTGCCCGAGGCGAGCACTACCGACAGCTACTTCCACGTCAAGTACGCCAGCGAGCGCAGCGGAGAACAGCGCAAGGCTGACAGCGCCGAGGAAGCCCGGGGAGCCAATCTGGGTCAGGCCATCTTCCATCGCCCGGCCTCCAGCGGCGTCTATGCCATCGTCTCGACGGTCGAGCTGGCTCGCGTAGGCTTCAACGACATCACACAACGCTACCCGATCGACGCCGCGCAGCGTACTGCCCGCCATAGGGCGCTGCTGGAAAGCATTCTGTACACGTTCATTCAGCCCAACGGCGCGATGCGATCGACGCAGCATCCGCACATGGTAGATTTCCGCGGCGTGGTCAGCCTCAGCAGCCAAGTAACCCCTGCCCCAACCCTGAGTCCTCTCAATGCGAGCTATTTGGTGGAACTGGAGCAGATCACCGGCCAACTCAATCGGATCAGGCCGGGTGCCTTGGCGCTGCGTCCGTTTACATCATTGGCCGAGTTTGCCGCGATCATGACCGACCTGATCGAAGACACCAGCCCCTATGCGCTGACCTACCCGGTTTGACGGAGGTGCGCCATGTGGCTGATTGCCGAATATCGTCCCACAAGCTTGTTCAGTCTCAAACCTGCCTGGGCGACCAGCAGCGGCGGCAAGTCGCTGCTGGTACCCACGCCGTATGCGGTCAAGATGGCCTTGCTGGATGTAGCTTGTCGCAGCGAGGGTATCGCCAGGGCAAGAGACGCCTGGCCCATGCTTGCATCGCTACGGATAGCCCTCAAAGGGCCAGAGAGGATCGTGGTGAGCAACACCTTCACTAAAATCCTCAAGCCACGCCGTGGAAGTCCAGCGCCTGGAAGCGCCGATGCTGGACCTTTGCAGAAATCGATTGGATTCCGCGAGTACGTCTATCATGATGGAACGGTAGCGATTGGACTGATGGTAACGGACAGCGACGACGTTGATCGCATCGTAGATTGGCTGCTTCAAGTGAACTACCTGGGCAAACGCGGTGGACTCGTACAACTACTCGGACCCCCGATTGTGCTGGACGATCTGCCTGCGGACTTCGTTGTGATGAACCAGGGCCAGTCTGCCGGGATTCCCATCGAAGGTATCGTCCAGCCGATGGATGACACGGGTCCCAAGACGCCGTTTGCAAAGGTCGACATCTATAGCGGTGAAAGCATCAGGTCGGGCAAAGACCGCGTTCTGTATCACGTAGTTTTGCCTTACCGCCTCGTCAGCTCCTCCCGCGGCTACACCCTCTACGAGCGTTTCGATCTGTAACGGAGCGTTCCCCTACTCCGGCCGATGGCAGACATCGCCTGTGGCCGGCCGGCACTTTAACAACAGTTCGCTCTGGGGCAAGGCAGCTCCATCGCTTTGCCCCAGAGCGAGCAAATACATGAAACCAACTGTCACCAGACCACAGACACAAGTCCCGCGTTGGTGATGGCTTGATCACAGGTTAACACGCCATCGACTGCGGAGGTCTGTGCCAGGGCCACACCGACGATCAAACTGTCGTGGATCTCCAACTGCATGGGCGCGGCCCGGATCACTCCCAGATCGATAGGATGCACCAGACAGCGCGGGTCAGACTCGATGACGGCTAACACATCATCCAACGTCTTGGCAAAACGCCCCTTGCGCGCCAGGTCCTTGATCTCTGCTAACACAATCGCCGGAATGATCAGCGTGACGCCCGAATCGTTCAGAACTGCTTCCGCCTGTGCGCCTAACCTACGATCATTGGTCAGGTACCAGACCAGCGCATGGGTATCGAGAACGTAGACCGTCACAGCAGGTCCTTGGGCGTCCGGTATTTGATGGCTTCGATCTCCTCAAGGCTGATGTCGATGTCGCTCCAGATACCTTTCAGATCCTGAAAGGTGCGCAGGCTCCCACCAGGCACAGCAGACTCTGGCGCTAGAAACGTTACCAGTACCTCATAGCGATCCTGCACCGGCGGTCTTTCTAGCAGCTTGACCTCGCCCTGATCATAAACAGCTCGCACAGATACCATCGGCATGATCTGTCTCCTTGTCGATTCCGCTACGAACGCCTCAGGCCGGCGCCGCAACCATCTAGGACGCCGGCGCATGGCACGCTCAGGCGCCTCACTCATGGCATTGTACCACAGGTTTATCGCGTTGGCATTACGCCAACGCCAGCTTCGATCCACTGGAGGATACGATGAACGATTTCACGGCTACCCACTTTCGTTTCGAGGTCGAGGCGCTGACCACGTTGGCCTTCGACGACTACACCGGCTCGGCATTGCGCGGCGGGCTGGTGACGGCCTTGCAACGCAACTTCTGCCCGGCCAGGGACCAGGCCGATGCAGCGCACCAGGCCAGTTGCCCCGTGTGCTGGCTGCTGAGCCACGAGGCTACGCCGGGCGACAGCCGCCGGCCCTATGCCATCGAGCCGCTGCTGGGCGAGCGCCGCTACTTCACGCCGGGCGAGCGCTTCCAGTTCGGCCTGACTTTGTTCGGCCAGGCGGTCAACCTCTTTCCCTACCTGGTGCTGGCTGTGCCGAGGATGGGCAACGAGGGTGTGGGGCGCAGGGCCCTCACCCCCGGCCCCTCTCCCAGGACGGGAGAGGGGAGTGAGGCCCTCACCCCTGGCCCCTCTCCCAGGACGGGAGAGGGGAGTGAGGCCCTCACCCCTGGCCCCTCTCCCAGGATGGGAGAGGGGA
>JAJTXO010000148.1 GCA_021463315.1 Caldilineales bacterium
CCACCTCCTTCGATCGCGAGTCGTGGGTGCGCGACGTGCTGCGCGGCCTGGGCGCCCCGACCCTGACCTGGATCCCGCCGGGCTATCCTGGATATGACGCCGACGAGGACCGCTGGGGCTTCGATCCTGAGGCCGCCAAAGCCGCCCTGGCCGCGTCCAGCTACGGCAGCGTCGAAGGGCTGCCCCCCATCAAGCTGACCTTCAGCGACACCCCGCGCAACCGCACCCGCAACGAGTGGCTGGCGGCCAAGTGGAAGGAATATCTGGGCGTCGATATGACGCTGGATCCGGTGGAGCCCACCACCTATACCGCGCTGACCAAGGACATCAACACCGCGCCCCAGGTCTACATCCTGGGCTGGTGCGCCGACTACCCCGATCCCCAGAACTGGCTGAGCGTCTACTGGCGGACCGGCGGCTTCGGCGAGCGCATCGGCTACTCCAACCCGGACTTCGACGCGCTGGTGGATCAGGCCGACACCACGGTCGATCCGGCGACGCGCTCCGAGCTGTACGCCCAGGCGCAGCGCCTGCTGACCGACGGCGTGCCGGTGGCCTTCGCCTGGAACAACGTCAACACCTACATGGTCCAGCCCTGGGTCAAGGGCATCGTGACCACGCCGCAGGACACCAGCTTCCCTGGTTCCAACGATCCGATCTCCATCGACATCGATACCACGGCGAAACCGTAACGATCTCCTGAACTGCAAGGCGCCGGGCGTCGCCAGCGCCCGGCGCCAGCAGTTCGATCGCACTGACACAAACCAAGCCCCTGGAAGCACTGCGAGGTGATCCGATGACATCATACGTCGCGCGGCGACTCTTGTGGATGATCCCCACGTTGTTCTTCGTGGCGCTGATCACCTTCATTTTGATGCACGAAGCTCCCGGCGGCCCCTGGGACCGCGATCTGAGCGCTCGTCAGGTGGACCCACGCACGCAGGAGCTGCTCAACAAGGAATTCGGGCTGGACAAGCCGCTCTTCATCAACACCGAGGGCGGCAATCTGCTGGACAGCCAGTTCCTGAACTACATCGGCGGCGTGCTGCAAGGCAACCTGGGGCCCTCCTACCGCCAGCGGGGCATGAACGTGGAGGACATTCTCTTCCGCCCGCCCGAGGGCAAGCCCGTCTGGCAGAGCAAGTTCGGCTATTCCATGCGGCTGGGGTTGATCGCGCTGGCCTTGGCGGTTGTTCTGGGCATTCCGCTGGGCGCCATCGGCGCCCTGAAGCGCAACACCTTCATCGACTACATCTCCCTGGCCATTTCCACCATCGGCATCTCCGTGCCCAACTTCGTCCTGGCCATCTTCCTGATCGTCCTGCTCTCCGGCCGGCTCAAGCTGATCAAGATCGTGCAGCAAGATTGGACCAGTCCGGGCGCGTGGGTAGTGCCGGCGATCATTTTGGGCTTTGGCACCTTCGCCTTCATCACCCGCCTGACCCGCTCCCAGATGCTGGAGGTGATGCAGCAGGACTATGTGCGCACCGCGCGCGCCAAGGGGCTGTCGGAGAAGATGGTGGTGGCCCGGCACATGCTGCGCAACGCGCTGATCCCAGTGGTGACCATCATCGGCCCGGCGCTGGCCGGTCTGGTCACCGGCTCCTTCATCATCGAGCAGATGTTCAGCTTTCCCGGCACCGGCCGCGAGTTCGTCCAGTCGATCTCGCGCCGCGACTATTCCATGATCATGGGCACCACGTTGCTCTACGCCGTCCTGGTAGCCGTCGCCAACCTGACAGTGGACATCACCTACGCGTTCCTGGACCCCCGCATCAAGCTGGGAAAGTGAGGCTGCCATGGCTGTACAAACTGAGACCCTCGATCCTACGTCAGCCGTGGTGCTGTCTCGTCCGCCTCGTTCGCTGTGGCGCGACGCCTGGACACGCTTCACCAAGAACAAGATGGCGGTCGCTGCCACCTTCGTGTTGGTGTTTTTCATCCTGGTGGCCATATTTGCCTCTGTGCTGGCGCCCCATGACCCGCTGAAGATCTACGACGGCAAGGGCTATCTGCCCCCGGCCTGGCAGGCGAAAGGACCCACCGGCCAGGCTGGCGATCCCCGTTTCATCTTCGGCACCGATAGCCTGGGCCGCGACGTGCTGAGCCGGGTGATCTACGGCACGCGCGTTTCCCTGGTCGTGGGCATCGTCCCCGTGCTGATCATCCTGTTGGCCGGGGTGGGGGTGGGTTTGATCGCCGGCTACATGGGCGGCAAGGTGGACAACCTGACCATGCGCTTTGGCGATATCCTCTACGCCTTTCCTGACCTGCTCTTCTTCATCATCGTCATGACCGCGCTGCGCGACACGCCGGCCGGCCAGATGCTGAACGGCCTGGTGCTGCTCTTCGTGGCGCTGGCCATCGTGAGCTGGATCGGTCTGGCGCGCATCGTGCGCGGCCAGGTGCTGTCGCTCAAGGAGAAGGAATTCGTGGAGGCTGGCCGCATGGTGGGCGCCCGACATGGCCGCATCATGCTGCGCCACATCCTGCCCAACTGCCTGGGGCCGATCATCGTCTACACCGCGCTGCGCATCCCTGGCTTCATCATCACCGAGGCTGTGCTGGGCTATCTGGGCCTGGGCCTGCGTCCCTCCACCCGCTCCACCGATTACTTCATCACCAGTTGGGGCGCGCTGATGCTGGATGGCCAGTCGGCCATCAACGCCCAGCCCTGGCTGCTGTTGGCCCCCGCCATCGCCGTGGCCGTGGTGGTGTTGGCCTTCAACTTCGTGGGCGACGGCCTGCGCGACGCCCTGGACCCGCGCATGAGAGACCGCTGACGTATTGGGGAAGACTTCCGAAGTCTTATGGAAGTCTCGACCCCGGTTTTTTGCACTTCCAAGGTTGCCAACTTTTCGGCAAAGTTGGCAACCTTTCGCGTCAACCGCCCCCCAGAAAATAGCGCAGCATGATGCCGTGGACGATCTGCTCCAGAGGCGCTCTGTCGTCGGTGAGAATCGCGCCGGCTCCGCTGGCTGGCCGGGCGGTGCGGCTCGCGCGCAGCGCCATCTCAGCCAGCAGCGGCTGCGCCGCCGGGTCGATGGCCGCCGCGTTGCGCTGAAAGTCCTCCAGCGTGGTTGGCTGCATGGTGGCCACCACCAGCGAGTTGCCCAGGCTCCATGCCTCGCTCGATTCGTCGATCACATAGACCGAGGGGAAGACCTGCCCCATGGTCGCAGCCAGCGCATCGACCAGCGTGTAGTCGTCGTGGCTGCGCGCCGCGTTGACCGCCACCACGCCATCCGCGGCCAGGTTGTCCCGCACCAGCTCGAAGAACTCCACCGTGGCCAGATGAAAGGGAATGTAGGGGGGACGGTAGGCGTCGATGGCAATCATGGAATAGGGCGCGGCTTGCTGCTGGCTGCCCGCGCGCCGCGCCAACAGCCAACTGCGCCCATCGGCCGCCACCGCGTGGACGTTGGGATAGGCGCTCAGATTGAAGTATCGGTGCGCCGCGGCCACGATCTCCGGGTCGATCTCTGCGCCGTCGATGGGGATCGGCCCGTACGCGTCGCTGAACAGTTGAGCGATCGTCCCACCGGCCATCCCCACCACGTAGAGACGTTCCTCGCTCCCTGGCGCCTGGCCTCCTGGTCCACCCTGGCGAAACAAGGGCGCCGCCAGAAAATAGTCCCAGATCCCATCGCTCAGCGCCGACTGCGGATGGTAGACCGAGTGAATCCCTATGCCCTCGTTCAGTTTGAGCCAGGTCTCTGGCCCGCGCTGGACCACCTGATAGTAGTTGTAGAGCGATTCACCCTCCAGCAGCAGGCCCGGCTCCGGCTTGATCGGCCCCTGGCCGGCCAGCCAGGCCAGCGCGGCCAGCGGCAGCAGCGCCAGCAGCGCGGGCGCGCCGGCCCGGCCGCGCTCCAGCAGCAGGCCACCCACGGCCACCAGCGCCAGCGCACCCCCCAGCAACACGAAGGTCAGCCGGGCGCCGATGGCTGGAATCAGCACCAGCACCGGCAAGAAGGTGCCCAGCAGGCTGCCCACGGTGCTCAGCGCGTAGAGCCGGCCGGCCACCTGCCCGCTGCTGCCCACATCGGCCACGGCCAGGCGCAGCGCGAAGGGAGAGACCATGCCCAGCAGCACCGTGGGCAGGCTGAAGAGCAGAAAGATGGCCGCGCCCGCGCCCAACAGCACCCCCGCGCTGAAATGCTCCAGGTTCAGCGAGCTCAGCGCGGCCTGCTGCAGGGCCGGCCGGCCCGCCGCGGGGATCAACGCCACCAGCAGGGCAGCCGTCAACGCGAGGGCGTAGAGCAGGCCAGCCCGCGGCCGCCGGTCGGCCACCCGGCCGCCCAGCCAGTAGCCCAGGCTCAGGCAGCCCAACACCAGCCCGATCAACGCGGCCCAGACCAGGATCGAGTTGCCGAACCAGGGGTCCAGCAGCCGCGCGCCGCTCAGCTCCATGCCCAGCGTGGTGAAGCCGGCGATCAGCACCAACAGATTCAAATAGCGCGGCCGGCGCACCTGCGCCGCGGCATCATCCTTCATCGTTCATCCTTCGTCGGTTGGATTGGGGAAGACTTCCGAAGTCTTATGGACTGTGAGCCCGTCTTGAAGTAAGCTGCGCAGACTTCGGAAGTCTCGCCCCCGGTTTTTTGAGGTGACACGCTGCGAGCTTTTCCGAAACCTCGCAGCTCTGGCGGGGGCCGCGCAGTGTAACACAGTCCGCCCACCGCGTCAACGAGCGCCCCACCGCGGAGTCGAGGCTTCAGCCGGAATCGCTGGCGCGTCGCTGCCAGGATTGACGCATAAGTACGCTGTCGGTACAATACCTCCACTTCAAAACCCACCTGACCCATAGCGCACAAAACGAACCTCAGGAGATGCACGATGATTCGGATGAACTGGATTGTATTGCTGGCCTTGCTGCTTAGCCCCCTGTTCGCCGCGCCGGCCGCCGCGGCCAGCGCGGAACAGCCAGCCGCCGCGGATCTCAGCGTTCGCGCCGAGGCCGACGGCGTTTTGCTCGATCTGAAGCTGCCCCCCTATCGCATGGCCGAGCTGACCCACGAGGGGACCGTCTATCAGCAGATCGTCGTCGATGGCGACGAGTGGCAGCCGGGCGGACAGCCGGGCGCGCCCAGCCTGCCGGAGCGAGGGCTGATGCTGGCCGTGCCCCCCAGCGGCGCGGTGACGGTGCAGGTGCTGGAGACCCAGCGCCAGATCCTGGATGGCGTCTGGCGGCTGGCCCCCAAGCCCACCGGCGTGCTGGTCGAGGATAGCCAGGGCGAGGGCCGAATCGTGGAGCAATGGCTGCCCGACGCGGCAGCCTACGCCGCGGAGAGCGCCGGCCTTGCTGGCCAGGTGGAGATCACCGAGGAAGGCTGGTTCCGCGGCTATCGCTTCGTGCGGCTGTCGCTGCGCCCCTTCCATTATGATCCGGCCCGCGGCCAGGTGCAGGTCGCCACCGCCATCCAGGCGCGCGTTCACTTCGCCGAGCCCGCGCCGGCCGCCGCGCCGGCCGTCGATCCGCTCTTTGCCCCCATCTTCCAGGCCACCTTTGCCAATTTCGACCAGGCCGCCGGCTGGCAGGCCCGTCCCGAGCCGGCCGCGCTGTCGGGCGAGACCCTCCTGCGGCTGGACGCTGTCTCCCCTGCGGTCAAGGTTACGGTCAACGTCGATGGCCTGTACCGTGTGACCTACGCCGCGCTGCAAAGCGCGGGCCTTTCCCCTGACGTGCTGGGCCGCATCAACCCGCGCAGCTTCCGTCTGCTGGATGCGGGCCAGGAGCAGCGCATCGTGGTGGAGGGGGAGGGGGACGGAGTCTTCAACCCCAGCGACAGCATCCTCTTCTACGGCCTGCGCAACACCGATCCCCACAGCGACGACAACAACATCTATTGGCTGACCTGGGGCGGCGCCAACGGCCTGCGCATGGTGGCGCAGAACGCCACACCCGGCGCCGCGTCCTTGGCCACCACCTTGCTGACCACCGCCCATGCCGAGCAGAATCTGGAATACAAGCAGCAGCGGCCCTACGTCCAGTGGCTGCAGCCGGTGCTCTACGACCACTGGTATTCCGGGCTGGTGACCACAGCTCAGACGGTGAGCTTCCCTGGCCTGAAGGTAGACATGGCCTCCAGCGTGGCGCCGCAGTTGGCGGTCTGGCTGGCCGGCGATCGCGAGGCGGCCGGCGCCTACACCATCGATTTCACCCTCAACAGCAGCACGCCCCAGACCAAGTCCTGGACCAACGCCCGTGTGCTGGACGGGGTGGTCAGCCTGCCGGCCGGCGCGCTGGTGCAGGGCGACAACACGGTCACGGTGCAGCCTTCCAGCGCAGTCAACGCGGCCTGGCTGGACTGGCTGCGGCTGACCTATCCCTACAACGGCCAGTACCTCCCCGATGCCACCTTCAACAATCCCGACGCGGGGCTGTGGCGCTATCGGATCAGCGGCGCGCCGACGGCCGCGCCCTGGGTGCTCAACGTGGGCGTGGCCGGCCAGCCCAGGCTGCTGACCAACGCCGCGGCCACCGGCAGCGGACCCTACACCGTCGAATGGCAGGTCAGCAGCACCGCGGCCGATCGTTTCCTGGTGGTCCCGGAGAGCAGCGTGCGCCAGCCGGCCGCGCTGGCTGTGTGGCAGGGCAGCACGCTGCTGGACACCAACCAGCAGGTGGACTATCTGATGATCGCCCATGCCACCCTGCTGGCGGCCGCGCAGCCGCTGGCCGCCATGCACACCGCCAACGGCTTGACGGTGCGGGTGGTCGATGTGCAGGAGATCTACGACCTGTTCAGCGATGGCTCGGTCTCGGCCGACGCGATCCGCGCCTATCTAGCCTACGCCTACAGCAGCTATCAGGCGCCCGCGCCCACCTACGTGCTGCTGTTCGGCGACGGCTCGGTCAACCCACGCGCCTATCCGCTCAGCGGCATGGCCGAGCCGCACTTCAACTGGATCCCTCCCTACCAGGGCGGCTTCGATTTCTGGAGCGGCGCGTCGATCTCGGACAACGGCTTCGCGCGGGTGCAGGGCAACGACCTGCTGGGCGAGATGATCATCAGCCGGCTGCCGGTCAACAGCCCTCAAGAGGCGGCCACGGTGGTCAACAAGACCATCAACTATCGGCCAGCCTTCCCCGCGGGCAGTCAGCTCAAGACGCTGTGGGTGGCCGACAACCCCGACTCCGACCTGCCCGGCGGCGGCACCCAGTTCCATCAGGCCAGCGAGGCCACTTTGGCCGCCTTGCAGCCGCAATTCCAGGTCGATCGCGTCTACTTCTGCGTGCCGGGCGTCAACAACTGCCCCCCCAATCCTGGAATCTACACCGACCTGGCCGCGGCGCGGGCCGCCATCGTCGACAAGTGGAACGCGGGCCAGATGTTGGTGCATTTCACGGGCCACGGCGGCATCACCACCTGGGCCCATGAGCAGCTCTTCCGCGTCTACTGGGTCAACCAGCTCAACAACGCCGGCTCGCTGCCCTTCCTGCTGGTCTCCTCCTGCACCAACGGCTACTTCGTGTCGGAGCGCTACGACAGCCTCGACGAAGGGCTGCTGCGCGCCGATGGCCGCGGCACCATCGGCGGCTTCACCGGCGTCACCTTCGACACCCTGGCGCCGCAGACGCATCTGCTGACCGACTTCCTGGACGCGGTGATGGAGGATGGCATCACCCAGGTGGGCGCGGCGGCCACCGTGGCGCGCGCCCGCACCTATGCCGCGCTGCCCGCGGCGCCCAGCTATGCGCCCGAAAACGAGCGCGCGGCCGTGGGGCATGGCCTGACCGGCGATCCGGCGCTGGCGCTGATCCAGCCGGAGGCCTGCGCGCCCGGCGACGTCAACTGCGACGGCGCGATCGACATCGTCGACGTGCAACTGGTGGCAGCCGCCTGGAACGCGGTGGCCTGGACGCCCGGCTTCAACCCGCGCCACGACCTGGTGCGCGATGGCCGCATCGACGTCAACGACATCGTCGCCGTCGCCAACCTGTGGCACACCCTCCCCTAGCCCCCAGTCCCTAGCCCCCAGCCCCCAGCCCCCAGCCCCCATGTTGCGCGTGCTCTACATCGACCTCTGCCCCAGCCCTGGCGGTTCCAACATCAGCCTGTTGCACCTGGTCAGCCATGTGCAGGCGCGTGGGGTCCAGCCGCTGGTGGCGCTGGCCGCG
>JAJTXO010000149.1 GCA_021463315.1 Caldilineales bacterium
CACCGATCACCGTTCACCGTTCACCGTTCACCGTTCACCACCCCGGAGACGACCATGTCCCAAGCTCCCAGTCTGCGCCTTGGCATCGAGGAAGAATATCAGATTATCGACCCGGAGACTCGCAATCTGCGCTACATCGTGACGCGCACCGCGCGCAACGAGCAGCCGGTGTTGCGTGGCTACGATGGCGACACTGCGCTGAGCGCTGAGTTGACGCGTGCCATGACCAACCTGGCCAAGCCCGCCAGCAACCAAGTCGCCCTGCTCAAGGAGGCCCTGATCGAGCAGCGCAGCGCGGTCTGCCAGTTGGCCGAGTCCATGGGGCTGCTGCTGGCCGCGTCCGGCACCCATCCTTTCGCCTCGTGGAAGCAGTCAGACATGCCGCTGCATGGCCGCTACGAAGGGGTGATGGAGGAGATGCGCGTGGTGGCCAAGCGCATGTTGATCTTCGGCGCCCATATCCATGTGGTCATCGAAGACTCGGCCGAGGCCATCGACGTGATGAATGTGGTGCGCTATATGCTGCCGCACCTGCTCACGTTGACCTCCAGCTCCCCCTTCTGGGCCGGTCGCGACACCGGTCTGCAATCCTACCGGGCCATCCTGCACGACAATCTGCCGCGCAGCGGGGTCCCCCACTACTTCGCCTCGCCCAGCGAGTATCGCCACTACGTCGATCTGCTGCTCAAGACCCACTGCATCCGCAGCGAGAACGATATCTGGTGGGACGTGCGGCCGCATCAGGAGTACGCCTCCCTGGAGTTCCGCCTGTTCGACATGATGCCCGTGGTCGAGGATGTGGTGGGCATCGTGGCCGTGGTGCAGGCGGTGGTGGCCTGGCTGCTGGATCTGCGGTCGCGCAACATCAGCTTCCGCACCTACCCGCGCAGCCTGATCGAGGAGAACAAATGGCGCGCCGAGCGCTATGGACTCGACGGCAAGCTGATCGACTTCGGCAAGGAGCAGCAACTGCCCGCGCGCACCTTGGTGCGCGAGTTGCTGCGCCTGATCGGTCCCTTCGTCGATCGGCTGGGCACCCGGCGTGAGGTAGACCATCTTTACACCGTGATCGAACGCGGCACCAGCGCCGACCGCCAGCGCCGCATCTATCATCAACAGGGCGGCAAGGCCAACCACGACGCGGCGCTGCGTGCCGTGGTCGATTCGTTGGTCGCCGAGACGATGATTTGCCGATAGCTGGCGCAGGCGAGCCACCTTTCCGAAAGGTTGGCAAGCTTCTCGAAGCGAGGACTGTTCCCCATGAAAGCTCCTTCCCTTACTGTGGGCATTGAAGAAGAATACCAGGTGATCGATCCCGAAACGCGCGAGCTGAAGTCGTTCATCACCCAGTTCATGGAATCCCAGGCCGGCGCGCTGGAGATCAAGAAGGGCGAGATCAAGGCTGGCGTCAAGCCGGAGCTCCATGCCTCTATGGTCGAGCTGGGCACGCCGGTGTGCCACAGCGTGGCCGAGCTCAAGGCGGCCCTGTTTGCCCAGCGCGCCGCGATCCACGAGCTGACAGCCCAGCGCGGCCTGCAGGTCGCCGCAGCCTCCACCCATCCCTTCTCCCATTGGTTGGGCCAGGAGATCTCCCCCTACGAGCGCTACACTAAGACCGTCGAGGATCATCAGATGATCGCCCAGCGCATGTTGATCTTCGGCATGCATGTTCACATCGGCGTCGAAGACCGTGACTTTGCCATCGACTGCATGAACACCGTCTGCTACGCCCTGCCGCACATCCTGGCCTTGACCACCAGTTCCCCCTTCTGGTCCGGGCGCAACACCGGCATGAAGTCCTACCGTTCTATCATCTTCGAGGATATGCCGCGCACCGGGCTGCCCGAGACCTTCGCCTCCTGGGCCGCCTTCGAGCGCTTCGTGCAGCGGCTGGTCAACACCGGCTGCATCATCGACGGCTCCAAGATCTGGTGGGACGTGCGGCCGCACTACTCCTTCCCCACGCTGGAGTTCCGCGTGTCCGATATCTGCACGCGCGCCCAGGATGCTGTGGCCGTGGCCGCGCTGTTGCAGGCCATCGTCGCTTGGATGTGGGACCTGCGCCGGCGCAACATGACCTTCCGCGCCTATCGCCGCGACCTGATCGCCGAGAACAAATGGCGCGCCCTGCGCGACGGACTCGACGGCCGCATGATCGACTTCGGCAAGGAGGAAGAGGTGCCGACGCGCCAACTGGTGCGTGAACTGCTCTTGCTGGTCGATGAACAGATCGATGAGCTGGGGAGCCGCGACGAGGTCGATGTCATCTATCGCATTCTGGAGGAGGGCACCAGCGCGGACCGGCAGTTGAAGGTCTACAATCAACACGGCGGCGACGCCAACCGCGAGGCCGCGCTGGCCGCGGTGGTCGATCACCTGGTGGCTGAGACCGCGGAGGGGATCTGATCCTTTGACCCTGCGCGTCTGGCTGGTCTTGCTTATCCTCTTCGGCGCTGCGGCCGTCGCCTTGCTGGCTCTGCCGCGCCTGGCCAGCCAGGCCATGGCCGCGCCGGCGGCCGGCTTCTGCCCCGACTTCGATGGCAGCGGCGTCGTCGATGCTCCCGACGTCGGCGTGATCGCCGCCCGCTGGGCCACCGCCAGCCAGGACCGGCGCTTCGATCTGAACGGCGATGGCTGGGTCGCGGTCGACGATGTGATGCAGGTGGCCAGCCGCTGGCTGCAAGCCTGTCCGCCGGGCAGCGCCTGCCCCTTCTTCCCGGCCGACAACATCTGGAACGCCCGCGTGGATCACCTGCCGCTGGACGCGCGCTCCGCGGCCTACGTGGCAGCCATTGGCCCCGGCCGCGGGCTGCACCCCGATTTCGGCGCGGGCCTCTGGGATGGCGGCCCCATCGGAATTCCCTTCGTGGCCGTCCCCACCGATCAGCCGCCGGTAGCGATAAGCTTCGACTACGACGACGAGAGCGATCCTGGCCCCTACCCCATCCCCACCGACGCGCCCATCGAAGGCGGCCCGGACAGCGACGGCGACCGCCACATCCTGACGCTGCGCAACGGCGATTGCCGCCTGTTCGAGACCTATGACAGTTGGCCCACGCCCGATGGCAGTTGGCATGCTGGCTCCGGGGCGATCTTCGATCTGACTTCCAACGCCCTGCGCCCAGCCGGCTGGACTTCAGCCGACGCGGCCGGGCTGCCGATTCTGCCGGGCTTGGTGCGCTACGACGAGGTGGCCAGCGGCCGCATCGACCACGCCTTGCGTTTCACCGCGCCACAGACGCAGCGCGCCTACGTCTGGCCCGCCCGCCACTACGCCTCTAGCAACACCGACCCCAACCTGCCCCCCATGGGCCAGCGCTTTCGGCTGCGGGCCGATTTCGACATCGGCGGCTTCTCGGCCACCAACCGGGTCATTCTGACCGCGCTCAAGGAGTACGGCATGATCCTGGCCGACAACGGCTCAGCCTGGTATCTGTCCGGCATTCCCGACGAGCGCTGGGACAACGACGATCTGCACGCCCTGCAGACCGGCGTGCGCGGCTCCGATTTCCAGGCTGTCGACGTCTCAAGGCTGATGGTGCATCCGGACTCGGGCCAGGCTGCCACGCCGACGCCATGAACAGTTCATCCTCCCCTCACGCCCAGTGGCCCCTGCCGCAAGGGGTTGTCGATCTGGTCTATCAGGACGCGGCCAGCAAGCGCGAGCTGGAGAGAGCGCTGGCTGGCTGCTTTCGCGCCTGGAGCTACGACGAGCTGATCCCGCCCAGCTTCGAGTACGCCGACACCCTGGCCTCGGAGGCCGGCGTGCAGTTGGCCGAGGAGATGTACCGCTTCACCGATCGCGATGGCCGCACCCTGGCCCTGCGCCCTGATCTGACCATCCCGGCCGCGCGGGTGGCCGCCACCCGGCTGTACGACCAGCCCATGCCGCTGCGCTTGTTCTACATCGGCTCGGTCTTTCGCTACGAGGCGCCACAGGCTGGCCGCCAGCGCGAGTTCACCCAGGCCGGCATCGAGCTGATCGGCGCGGGCACGCCGGCCGCGGATGCCGAGGTGCTGGCCCTGACCGTGGAGGCGCTGCACACCGCGGGCCTGGGCCAGTTCCAGGTGGCCCTGGGGCAGATGGCCTACTTCCGCGGCCTGCTGGCCGAGCTGGATGCGCCAGCGGCCGCGCGCCAGGCGCTGCAAGCAGCCATCGACCGCAAAAACCCAGCCGATCTGGCGGCCGCGCTGGATCAACTGGCCATCGCCGGCCCGCTGCGTCAGGCCTTTCTGCTTCTGCCTGAGTTGCACGGCGGGCCGGAGGTCCTGCTGGCTGGCCGGACCATCTGCGTCAATCGGGCCATGGCCGCGGCGCTGGACTGGCTGGAAGCCATCCACGAGCTGCTGATCGCCTATGGCGTGGCGGGCCAGATCACCTTTGACCTGGGCGAGACCCGGGGCATGGAGTACTACACCGGCATCACCTTCAAGGGCTACACCCCCGGCCTGGGTTTTTCCGTCTGCTCCGGCGGCCGCTACGACGATCTGTTGGGCCACTATGGGCAGCCGCGGCCGGCCGTGGGCTGCGCGCTGTGGGTCGATCGCCTTCTGCTGGCCCGCCAGCGCCAGGGCTGGCAGCCCGCGGCGCTGCGCCCGGATCTGAGGTGGCTGGCCGGCGCCTGTCCCGATTGCCTGCGCACCATCGTCGAGCTGCGCCGCCGCGGCCTGCGGGTGGAGCTGGAGGTGATGGCCGACCTGGAAGAGGTGGCGCGCGTCGTGCAGCCGGGTGCGACGCCAGTGGCGGCGTGCAGCGGCGCGGGCATGGTCATGCTGGCCACCGCGGCCGGGCTGCGTCGTCTCAGCCTGGACGAGTTTGCCCGTGAGGCCGCGGCATGGTAGAATCCCCCCTGCCGGCTGCCAGCGCGGCCACGGATCTGAATAGCCTGGTGATCGCGCTGCCCAAGGGCCGCCTGCTGGATGAGGCGCGCGCCAGCCTGGAGCGGGCCGGCTATGGCCTGTTGAGCGGCGACAACGGCCGGCAGTTGGTGTTGCCCAGCGTTGCGCCGCACGTGCGCTATGTGCTGGCCAAGCCCTCGGATGTGCCGGTCTACGTGGAATATGGCGCGTGCGATCTGGGCATCGCCGGGCTGGATGTGCTGCGCGAGGCCCAGCGCGACCTGTTGGAGCCGCTGCTGCTGCCCTTCGGCTATTGCCGGCTTGCGGTGGCCGGGCCGGTGGCGCGGGCTGAGCGGCCGCTGCGGCTGGAGCCCAACCCGCGGGTCGCCACCAAGTTCCCTCGCCTGACCGAGGCCTTCTTCCGCCGGCGCGGCGTCAGCGCGGAGATCATCGAGCTGTCTGGCTCGGTGGAGCTGGCGCCGCTGGTCGATCTGGCCGATCTGGTGGTCGATCTGGTGCAGAGCGGGCAGACGCTGGCCGACAACGGCCTGGCTGAGCTGCGGGTGATTCTGCACAGCCAAGCCGTCTTGGTGGCCAACCGCGCGGCCTGGCGGCTGAAAGCGCCGGCCATCGGCGCGTTTGTGGCCAGCCTGCGGGCTGCGTCCCACGGGTAGTTGTCTGGATGAGAGGAGTTGGTATGGCTGTTTTCGGTGTGCGCCCGGCGACCAAGCGCGAAATCAAGGAGATCAGCACCTGGTTTTTTCAGGAACGCAGCAAGGACGCGCGTTTTGCACAGTTGAATCGCTCCGCCTGGAAGCGTTTCATGATGCGCCGCTGGGTGCTGCCCCGTTACCTGCGCGCCCAGGCCAACACCTTCGTGCTGGAGCAGGATGGGCGCGGCGTCGGCTTTGCCGTGGTGGAGCAGAGCGGCGAGGCGGTGACGCTCTCGGAGTTCAGCATCGACGCAGGCTGCGACGTCGATGGCGTGCTGCGGGCCTTGCTGCGCACCACCGAAGAGCTGGCGCGCGATCGCGACTACCGCTACGCGCGCGTCGCGCCGGTGGACCACAGCGCGCCGCGTCTGGCCCTGTTTCGCTCGGCTGGCTATCAACTGATCGACTACTATCTGTGGTGTTACGCCGGCGAGCTGGCGGGCCAGGAGGCCGGCGCCGGCGTAGTTTTGCTGCCGCTCAACCCGAAGGAGGGCATGGAGCAGCGTATCGCCTTCTTGCGCCAGGAGCTGGCGGGCTCGCAGATCGCCGAGGCTGCCTTGATCGAGGAGAGCCTCTTTCCCCGCCGTCCGTCGTCCCACCCGTCCTACAGCGTGGCGCTGGCCGGCGCCGATGGGGCCGCTGCCCGCGAGACCATCGGCTATCTGTCGCTGCGGCCCGACGAGCGCAGCGACGGCGTGCTCTCCATCGCCCTGTCGCTGGAGCCCGGCTACTGGGGCACGCCGACCGAGGCCCAGATCATCGCCGGTGTGATCCACGACCGGGGCAAGGGTCAGGCTATCCCGGCGCGCGTCATGATCAGCACCAGCGCGCACGCCGACCGCTCTGAGGCCCTCTTCACCGCGTTGGGTCTGCACCGCGCCATAGATGACCGGCCGATCCTGTTCAAGGCGGTTCAGCCGCCGGCTGGCCAGGCCGCCCAGCCCGCCGCCTGACCATGATCGTCTTTCCCGCCATCGATCTGCGCCGTGGACGCTGCGTGCGGCTGCGTCAGGGCGACCCCGCGGCCGAGACCCTCTTCGGCGACGATCCGGCCGCCATGGCCCGGCACTGGGCCAGGCAGGGCGCGCAGTGGCTGCACGTGGTCAACCTGGACGGCGCGCTGGGCGATCAGGGGCCGGATGCGCCCAACCTGCGCCGTCTGGCCGAGATCCGCGCCGCGGTGGCGCTGCCGATCCAGTTCGGCGGCGGGCTGCGCAGCCTGGATGATGTGGCGGCTGTGCTGGAGCTGGGCGCCACGCGCGTCGTGCTGGGCACCGCGGTGGTGCAGACGCCGGAGCTGGCGGCCGCGGCCGTGCAGCGCTTCGGCGCTGAGGCCATCGTCGCGGGTCTGGATGCCCGCGCTGGCCTGGTGGCCACCCACGGCTGGCAAGCTGTCAGCGCCACGCCGGTCGCGGAGCTGGGCCAGCGGCTGCGCCAGCTCGGCGTGCTGCGCGCCATCTATACCGACATCGCCCGCGACGGGATGCTCAGCGGCGTGGACGCCGAAGGCTCGGCCGAGCTGGCCCGCCAGACCGGTCTGGGCATCATCGCCAGCGGCGGCGTGCGCGATCTATCCGACATCCACCGCCTGCACGCGCTGGCCGCCGTCGGCATCGAAGGCGTCATCGTCGGCCAAGCCATCTACACCGGCAGCCTGGATTTGGCGGAGGCGGTGAGCGGTAATCGGTGATCGGTAATCGGTCCCCCACTCCCCACTCCCCACTCCCCACTCCCAGCCCCCAGCCCCCAACATGTTATCAAAACGCATTATTCCCTGTCTCGATGTAAAAGATGGCCGCGTGGTCAAGGGCGTCAGCTTTGTCGACCTGCGCGATGCTGGCGATCCGGTGGAGCAGGCGCGTATCTACGATGCCGAGGGCGCGGATGAGCTAGTGTTTCTTGACATAACGGCCAGCCATGAACGCCGGGACACCGTGCTGGACATGGCGCGCTCGGTGGCGGAGTGCGTGTTCATTCCCTTCACCGTGGGCGGCGGCATCCGCACCGTCGCTGACATGCGGGCCATGCTGCTGGCCGGCGCGGACAAGATCAGCATCAACTCGGCCGCGGTGCAGAACCCGCAGTTGATCGCCGACGGCGCGCGCGAGTTCGGCAGCCAGTGTGTCGTGGTGGCGGTGGACGCCAAGCGCCGCGGCCCCGGCTGGGAGGTCTACATCAACGGCGGGCGCATCGCGGCCGGTCTGGACGCGGTGCAGTGGGCGCAGCATGTGGCCGACCTGGGCGCGGGCGAGATCCTTCTGACCAGCATGGACGCCGACGGCACGCAGGCTGGCTACGATGTGGCGCTGACCCGGGCGGTGGCGGATGCCGTGCCGATTCCGGTGATCGCCTCCGGCGGCGCGGGCTCGCTGGAGCATTTCTATGCGGCGTTGACCGAGGGCCGCGCCGATGCGGCGTTGGCTGCGTCGCTGTTTCACTACCGGCAACTGAGCATCGCCGAGGTGAAGGATTACCTGATGGAACGCGGCGTGGCGGTTCGGAGGAGCCAGGGATTGGAAATCCCCGGCTGAGAGCACAAAGCGCCCTCAGGCGCTGGGAGCCGA
>JAJTXO010000015.1 GCA_021463315.1 Caldilineales bacterium
TCAGCTCGTCGATGGCTTGAGCAACGCCCGCGCTGTCTGCCATCTGGGGGGCGCGCTCGCCGACCGCGATGAAGATCTTGGTGTGTGCGGTGCGCTGGTTCTGCTCCCCGATGACAAATAGCTCCTCGTACAGCTTTTCGCCGGGCCGCAGGCCGGTGTAGACGATGTCGATGTCGCGCCCTTCTTCCAGGCCAGAGAGATCGATCAGGTCGCGGGCCAGATCGACGATTCTGACCGGTTCGCCCATGTCCAGCACGAAGGTCTCGCCGCCGTGGCCCAGCACCGCGGCCTGCAGCACCAGTTGCACGGCCTCGGGGATGGTCATGAAGAAGCGGGTGATCTCGGGATGGGTGACGGTGACCGGGCCGCCGGCCGCGATCTGCTGCTTGAAGGTGAGCACGACGCTGCCGCGGCTGCCCAGGACGTTGCCGAAGCGCACGGCGCCGTAGGCGCGGCCGCTGCGTCGGGCCGCGTCCAGCACCAACAGCTCGGCCAGCCGTTTGCTGGCGCCCATGATGCTGGTGGGGTTGACCGCCTTGTCGGTGGAGATCAACACGAAGCGCTCCACGCCGCTGGCCAGCGCGGCCTCCAGCAGGTTGCGCGTGCCCAGGACGTTGTTGGTGACGGCCTCGCTGGGGTTCTCTTCCATCAACGGCACATGTTTGTGCGCGGCCGCGTGGAAAACCACCTGCGGTCGGTGCTGCTGGAAGATGCACTGCAAACGCTCGGCGAAGCGCACGTCGGCGATCACCGGGACAATGATTGGGCGACTGGACGTTCGTTCATTCGTATCGCCATATCCCTGCCGCCGCGGGTCCCAGGCTCCTCCCTTCCCCTCCCCCTTGTCTGCTTGTCTACCTTCCCCTCGCTCTCCTTGCCTGACCGCGCGCTGGAGCTCCTGCTGAATCTCGAAGACGCTGTTTTCGCCGTGGCCGACGATGATCAGCTTGGCTGGCTGGCAGCGCAGGATCTGCCGGCACAGCTCGCTGCCGATGGAGCCGCCGCCGCCGGTGACCAGCACGCAGCGGCCAGCCAGCAGATCTTCGACCGCGGCGATGTCGGTCTGCACCGGCTCGCGGCGCAGCAGGTCTTCGATGTCCACGTTGCGCAGTTGGTCGACGCTGACCTGGCCGCCCAACAGCTCGTAGATGCCGGGCATGGTCTTGGCGGGGATGCCGGCCTGCTCGCAGATGGCCAACACCTCGCGGATGGTTTTGCCGGGCGCGGTGGGCATGGCGATGATCACCTGGTCGATCTTGTGTTGCTCCACCAGGTCGGGCAGGGTCGCGCGATCGCCCAGCACCTGCAGGCCGCGAATGCGCACGCCGCGCTTGTCTGGGTCGTCATCTACGAAGCCGATGGGGTCCAGGCCCAGTTGGGGGTTGGTGCGCATCTCGCGGGCGATCATCGCGCCGGCCTCGCCTGCGCCGACGATCAGAACGCGCTGGGTGATCTGGCCGGCGCGGCCACGCTGCAGGTAGAGATCGGCCGTGCGCACGCTGAAGCGGGTCAGGCCGACGGCCAGCAGCACCAGCATGGCGTCGATGAAGGGAATGGAGCGGGGCAGCGCGCAGGCTGGCTCGGGGGCGACGCACAGGCCCAGGGCGGGGATGCGCACGGCAAAGAAAAGCGCCACGATGATGATGGTTGAGATCAACACCGCGGCGCTAATTTGGGTCAGCTCGCCCACGCTGGCGTAGCGCCAGAAGCGGCTGTAGAGGCCAGCGCCATAGAACACGGCCAGACGGATCACCAGCGCGAGGGCGATGTAGAGCAGCAGCGGGGTGGCGTAGGTGCTCAGGGCCTGCACGCCGTCCACGCGCAGCGCCAGCGCCAGCGCCGGGGTCACGCACAGGGTCAGCGCGTCCAGCAGCAGGAAGTGCCGGTTGCGCAGACGCAGCAGCAGGCTGGGATCGAACAAGGTTACAGATCGGCTCATAGGGATCGAATGATGGCGCAGACGCGCTCAAGGTCGACAGCAGACATGGCCGTGCCGGAGGGGAGGCAGAGCCCGTCGCGGAACAAGTCCTCTGCCACGGCCCCGCCCACCACTTCGCAGTCGCGGAACACCGGCTGCAGGTGCATCGGCTTCCACAGCGGCCTCGATTCGATGTTCTCGGCCTCCAGCGCCAGGCGGATCTCCTCGCGCGTGTGGCGCCGAGTCAGAACGGGACGCAGATGAAAAGCTAGCGACTCCAGTCCTCGACTAGCAGCCCCGGCACTTTTGCGAAGTCCCTGCGGTTGCTGGTGATCAGTGTCCCTCCGCTTGCCAGCACAATTTATCTCTCAGCCGCGCGTTCAGCATAGATTCTTTCCAGCATAGGTTCCAGTGTTATGTCATCGGCAAACAACCCTGCGGTATCCAGCCACGGATTTCTTTTTGCGTTTGGATCATCTTGGGGGACGGATACCTCCACCGAAGTCACCTCAGTTCCTTTGAGCCATTCTTCCAGCGTTAGTCGCAAGCGTTCCAAGGCTTCGTGGCGGGTCTTGCCCTCCACACGGCAGTCGGGAACGGCTGGCGCCATGGCAATATACCTTCCAACGGGGTGCTCTCGTAATATGACAGTGTATCTCATCTCAAACCTCCAGTTCACATGCAGCCAGAAAGTGTTTGGCCTCGTCGTCTTCACCGCCTTGCGCTACAGGGATTACGTGCTCCACTTCAAAGCGCAAGTTGAACACCAGTTCCGGTGCATGACAGTACTCGCAGCGATGGAAAGCGCGACGCGCGACCGACGTGTAGCGCGGGTTCATCCACCTGACTCAGCCAGCAGGGCATCTGTTCTGGCGGCAGTTGCACGCAATTCAACATCAACCAGTTCCGCGAGTTCAGCCTGTTCGCTGGCTGGCAGCGAGTCACCGTGATCCTGGGCTGTGCGCCAACGTTGCATCAGCTCGTTGAGTCGGCGTTGCTGTCTGGCGTCGAAAAACCGGTCGGGTTGCCGGTTCTGCACGATCACCAGAGTGCCTGCGTCCTCGCGGGCAAGCTGAGAGGTTAGCGAGTCAAGCGCTTCACCAGCCGTGTGGCCGAACGATCGCTTGTCGCCAGCCATAGCATAGTAGGATATGCCGTCATTTTCGCCAGGCATCGACAGAACTGCGACTCTTGTCATCGTCTCGTTCTCCGTCACTCAGGTTCTCCACCTTCCGTCTGATCAAGTCCATCAACGTCATTATATCCACCCTCCGCCAGCCGGTCAACCGAAGGTAGAAGTACGGCGGAAGTCAGAGATCGGAAGATCCGGGAGCGGATATTGGGCCAGATCGCCGACCACATTCGTGAACACTGTGCTGACTGTCTCGCTCGGGGTGGGCGAGTTGGGGGGGTGCTGGCCGGCCACGGCGGCCACGGCTTGGAGGATCAGCTTGAGGTCGTTGGCGCCGTGCGTGGATGTCACCGCTGGAGCAGCCGGACTACCCCTGCCACCCGCTCAAGATCCGAATTGGTCATAGCTGTGCCGGAGGGGAGGCAGAGCCCGTCGTGAAACAGGTTCTCTGCCACTGCGCCGCCCATCACTTCGCAGTCGCGGAACACCGGCTGCAGGTGCATCGGCTTCCACAGCGGCCTCGATTCGATGTTCTCGGCCTCCAGCGCCAGGCGGATCTCCTCGCTCGTCGCGCCGAACTGGGCGGGGTCCACGGTGATGACGGTCAGCCAGCGGGTGGAGCGGCCCCAAGGCGCCTCCGGCATGAAGGCGATGCCAGGCAGGTCGCCCAGCAGTTGGCGGTAGCTCTCGCAGATCTCCCGCTTGCGCCGCACGCGCTCAGGCAGCACCTCGAGCTGGCCGCGGCCGATGGCGGCCAGGACGTTGCTCAGTCGGTAGTTGTAGCCGATCTCCGAGTGCTGGTAGTGCGGCGCGGGGTCGCGCGCCTGCTGGGCCAGCTTGCGCGCGTGTTCGATCAGCTCCTTGTCAGGGGAAACCAACATACCCCCGCCGGAGGTGGTGATGATCTTGTTGCCGTTGAAGGAGAAGATGCCGGCCCGCCCCAGCGTGCCCGGCGAACGGCCGCGGTAGGTGGCGCCCAGCGCCTCGGCCGCGTCTTCGATCACGGGGATTTCATAGCGGGCGCAGATGGCCAGGATCGGGTCCATGTCCGCGCTCTGGCCGTAGAGATGCACAGGGATGACGGCCTTGGGCAGCCGGCCCTGCCGCGCCTTGCGCTCGATGGTCTCGCAGACCAAGGCCGGGTCCAGGTTCCAGGAAATCCGCTCGCTGTCGATGAAAACAGGCTGAGCGCCCAGGTAGACCACCGGGTTGGCGCTGGCTGAGAAGGTCAGCGTGGAGACCAGCACCTCATCTCCAGGGCCTACGCCCAGGTGGATCAACGCCAGGTGCAGCGCGGCCGTGCCGGAGCTGAGCGCCAGGGCGTGCGGCGCGCCAACCGCGGCGGCAAACTCCGCCTCGAACGCGTCCACCTGCGGCCCCAGCGGCGCGATCCAGTTGGAATCGAAGACCTGCTGGACGTAGCCCTGCTCGCGGCCGGATAGGTGGGGTGGGGAGAGGTAGAGGCGTTGTCTTGTCATGCCGGTTTTGTGTCCCCCCGGACTACGTACAAGAAATGCAGTCCGTCTATGATGCGAATGCCCCGAAACTCCCCTCCCAAACAGTCGAAGTGCGGGTCATAGGTGACGAGGTAGTTGGCGTTCCCCGCAATCGCACAGGCCAGGATCAAGTCGTCATCAGAATCATCGACTATGAGTGCAGGAAGTGCTTCATCGGACGTATCGATAGACTCGGCGTCGGCCAAGATAAAGGCGACCAATTCCAAAGTCAACGCCTGGTCGATCCCACGCTGATCGAACTTCTCGATCACTTCTTTGAGGATCGCTTGCGAGACTAAGAGGGTGAACTCCCTGGCGCGCCAGCGACGGAAGAGTTCCTTGTTGGGACTGCGGGGATTCTTGCTCAGGTAAGCAGCGACGTAGATGTTGGAGTCAAACACGGCGCGAATAGGCCGTTCGATCAGCTCCGAATCACGCTGCTCAATCGCCACGCGGGAAATCCTCGACGACGATGTTCTTTGCTTCGACCTCGGCCTGGATCGCTTGCAGCAAGGCCTGGTATTGCGTTTCGGCAACGGGGCGCGCCTGGCGCTTGAGCTGCCGGGCGCGGTCGTCAGCCAGAGCGATCATCTCCTGGGGGGTGAGGGGCGTCGCCGGTCGTTGCGGCTCGGTCTTGATGCGACGAGCAAAGGCCAGAACACTGCGCAGCTTTTCTTCGGGCAGTTCCCTGGCGATATCGGTGATTTGCTGCACGTACTTATCAGCCACATTGGCTTGCATGGGCCGACCTCCTATCGTTTTTTGGCATCAGCATTATACCCGACCTCTCTGATCTTGGAAAGCAAAGACCCTCCCGACGCGTCCCCCTGCGGCCCCAGCGGCGCGATCCCGTTGGAATCGAAGACCTGCTGGACGTAGCCCTGCTCGCGGCCGGATAGGTGGGGTGGGGAGAGGTAGAGGCGGGTCAAGCCGTTTCACCTATCGTGCGCTCAAGAACATCAATGAACGCAACAACTCCCATAGGATGTCCTGGTTCGACCGTGTCTGTGTCTCCGATATGCACATGATGCGGAAAGTTCGGCAAATCTGGGTAGTGGCCAGCGTTATCCCAACGTTTACGCAGGCGCTGTCTTGACGGGTCCATCCACTGGTAACGATATTCAACCGTTTGTATTTCTCCCAGAGCGATTACGAAGAATTCGGCTACTTCCACGAAGTCAGCGTTGACCAAATGTAGCCGCGCCCGGAAGAAGCCTCGATCCTCCAGGCCTCGTTCTTGCACCACGTGTGCTTCCTTGATGCTTGGACTGGTGGCCAGTTTCAACTTGATGGCGTCGAGATACGCTTGGACCTTCATACCTATCGCTCAGGACGCAACGCCTCAAGCCGCTCTTGGACAGACAACCACATCTGGTAGAATGCGCTCCACTCGAACATGTCGGCGTCGTCTCCCATCTTGCCTGCACGAAAGCGGCGATAAAATTCTGCGGAAGACAGCTGATAGCGCTGCTCGAAAGGTCGCAACTGCTTTGCCAGGCTTTCCGCTTCGCCTTCGAGGCGCGTCCGTTCCATGACGATGAGCTTGTCAAGCGTCGCATCCACCACGTTGCTTTGATAGCCCGTTTGGATCAATCTAGCCAGTAACTGAATCTTGGTGAGAGTTTGTCCGCTGACGGTCATTCTCGATCTCCTACGTCCGTTGAGTTGATCGGTTGTTCAAAGACGGTCATCATGCCCCCGACCGCACTTTCCCATGCCATGGCATCCTGCTCTACTTCCCAACTGTACTCGCGTTGACGTGGGATACGACGAGTCAGGAAATCGTCAAAAGTCATGCCGTATTTGCGCTCTAGTGCTAAGTCGGCGCGTCGGTATTGTGCCAATCGCCGCAGATGTTAGGCTTCGAGGAGTTGCCGCACTTTCGCATCCAGGCTTTGGTCACCAGGAACGGTCGCCCGCAAGAATTCTTCTGTTTGCTCCATCAGTTCAGCAATCACCATCGTTGACCTCACAAAGTTCTCCTCAAGAGATTGTCTGATATTACATCACTTCGCCCATTGTCGCCAATGCGTCATAAAGTACAGATCCCACCTGCGGCCCCAACGGCGCGATCCAGTTGGAGTCGAAGGCATCCCGCACCAGGCGCTGCTCCTGACCGGAGATGGGAGTGGCAAGAAGTAGAGAGGAGATGCGCTCAGCGGGGCTGCTCCTGATCGAGTCGACGGATGACCCGCGCCGGCGCGCCTGTGGCCACGACGCGCATGGGGATGTCCTTGCTGACCACCGCGCCCGCGCCGATGGTCGACCCAGCGCCGATGGTTCGTTGCGGCATGACCACCGCGCCGATGCCGACGAACGCGCCGGCGCCGATCACGACTTCGCCGCCGGTATGCACGCCGGGCGCGATATGGGCGTGGTCGCCGATTTGGTTGTGATGATCGACCGTGCAGCCGGTGTTGAGGATGACATTGGCGCCGATGACGCTGCCAGGATTGACCACCACGCCAGCGCAGAGCATCGCGCCGGGGCCGATCGGCACATCAGGCGCAACGATGGCGCTGGGGTGGTGGGCGACCACGAAGTGCTCGTTTTGCGCCAGCAGACCTGTGAAAATGCGTTCCCTGGTCTCATTGACGCCGATGGCGACGATCACGGCGTCATGAGCGATGGTGGACAGGTCGGAAATGCGGCCCAGCACGGGCAGATCGAGCAACGTGCGACCCGTCAAGTCGCTGTTGTCATCGAGGTAGCCCAGGGGCGCGACGGCTGCGCCCGCAGCGCGCATCCGCAGTAGGATGTCGGCGACCACCTGGGCATGGCCGCCCGCGCCTAGAATCAACACGCGCATTTCAACCTCGTGGCGGCGGGCTTGCTCCGGGGTGTAGCGGTCCAGACAGTGCATCTTTCAGTTCTGGTGCGTTTCATGGCAGTGGACGCGCCCAGATGCGCACACGGAGCTCCTCGCCCACGATGCTGAATTCGGGCTCGCGACCGGCCAACTGGCGAGAGAGACGCATGATCAGGCGTGGCACGCCTGTGCCGATGGCGCTCATATAGCCCAATTGCGTGAGCAGGGTGCAGATGGCTCGGTTGCGCTCGGCATGTACGCCCAACTTGATATTGTCCAGCGTGACCGAGTTCGGCAGGCGGCCCGGGCTGCGCACCTCAATGCGATCTTGAAACAGAAAGAGTCGAATCTGTGAGCCACTCAAGCTGTAGTCGCGATGCGCCACCGCATTCACCACCGCCTCGCCCAGCGCCGTGCGATCGTACAGCAGGATATCCTCGCGACCGAAGCCATGCTCGCGTGCGGGCGCCCGGATATTGCGATTCAGAAAGAGACGGGTGCCATCGATGATCTCAGGCAATCGGCCCGATCAGCAGCGGCCGTGGACCAACCAGGTCGCTCATCGATTGTTGATGTTGGTGAACCCAACGGGTAGAGTGCCAAAGTTATCGGCCGAGCACATCGTCGATTTCTTGGTCGGTCAGGCCGAATTGGCGAAAGATGCGCAGCACGTAGACCGGCGAGAACTCACGACTCCCCATATCGATAGGAACGACGCGCTTCTGACCGGCAACGACGCGCACGTACAGACGATGATCTCCCCGTCCTTCTCGATAGTAGCTGCAGCCAGCCGACTCGAGAAGGCGTATCAGCTCCCTGGGTTTGAGAGATGGGACATTCTTAGGCATACACCGCCCGCAGCTCGTAAGAAGTGACGGGCTGCACCTCGTCGAAAGTCAGGAACTCGTGCAGTTCTCTGACCGAAATCGATGATCGGTAGACGTCGCGTAGGTCCTGGGTTCCCTCATCGAAGGATGCAATCGCCTGGTGGAGCCTCTCTGCGGCCTTGGTTTTGGTTGCGCCTTGCCCCACCAGGCCATTTTCGAGACAAAGCGCCACCCACTGCCCAGCGCTCTTGCGGAATACGATCGTGTAAGACGGTTCCATTGGCTTCACCTGGCCTTTCGATCAAAGTCTACAAGCGGTTGTAGCCTGCTACCCAGGCGCATTCTACCACAGTAGTGCGGTTGACTCAAGCGTATGTGATCTACCCTTTGAACTCCTCCATGGTGGCCTGCCCCGGCTGGCTGATCCCTTCGCGCCGGAGGATCTTCCATACGGTCAGGGCGATGATCTGCACATCGAGCCAGAATGACAGGTGGTCCACATACCACACGTCCAGGGCGAACTTTTCTTCCCACGACAGCGCGTTGCGGCCGTTGACCTGCGCCCAGCCGGTGAGATATTGCTCCGCGTCACTCGATGATTTCGCGAACCAACATGAAGGCTTCGGCGGCATCCAGACTGACCGTGCCGCCACGGAAGCGAGCCAGTGCTTCGATTGAGCGCAGCGAGCGAGGATGAGGAGGCTCCTTTAGCTGGCTGTGGTAACAAGCCATAGCCTCGAGCTTGCGTTCCAGGCTGTCGGTGATGTCAACGAATACTGTTGGGATGAATGCAAGGTCCCCTACCGGAGGCCCCCATTCAGTTTCAGAGAGGGTCTCATAGCAGAGCACGCGTCGCACAGGACAATCATTGATGGGCCGTGTTGCAACCAGTGTTGCCCAGTAGGTGGCCTGATGATCTCCGTGGATGTCTCCGCGATGCGGCGCATAGACGGTGTGGGGCCGGAATTGACGAACAACTCTACCAATAGCATCGGCAAGATCGTTGCCTGCCACCACGTCCAGTTTAGGCGCAGGGAAATTCAGGAAGGTGACCCCAGATACGCCCAATACATCATGGGCTCGTCGCAATTCTTGACGCGTTGCTTCGATCTGCTCTGGTGGGAACAGCCCCGGAATGCCGCGCGTAATGACGAGAACATGCACAGCGTCATCTTCGCTGGAATGGCGAGCCATCACGCCGCCACAACCCAAAACCTCGTCATCCGGGTGTGTTGCAATCACAAGCACTCTTGTCATAGTTTTCAGTGAACATAGTCGGCCGTGCGTGGGCCGCAGCAAAACAATGCATCGACAACTGACAAATCCGGCACAAACTCCGATCCTGCAAAAGGCTGAACGTATACCGGTGAAGTGAACTCCTGCCAGATCACAGCGATGCCGGCGGCCTCAAACGCTGCCAAGTCCATGTAGCGTCTACCACCCGGGCCAGATAAATAAACATTGGCTTGCGTGGCTCGACAGATGTTGATCAACATCTCTGTTTGTGTTCCCGGAATGTCCAAGCTGGATGCCGGGACAATGGGTGTGTGACAATCCAATCGCTCCATCGCCCAACGAATCAGGGTCATGTTCAACGCACACAGTCGATCATGTGGTTGGTCTAGCAGCAGCGCTTTCAAACTATCGCTGTATTGATCAAAGAACGGCGCTTTCGAGTAATTCATCAACAGGGCGTTCCAGTGCTTGCGCGACCATGGTCCACGTGTTTCCAGTCGTACTTCACTGATCATCTGTCCGAAACTATGCAGCACTGGCACCGTCAACCATTGCCAGCCTTGTGGCTTCCTGATCTTGTTACGATTCTGCAGCCCATTCTTCTGAAACTGCGCGTTATCTAGTGCGACGAACACATCACAGTGTGTAATCTTGTGGAAGAAACCCAAGTACGGCATATACTGTGGCTGATGAATTGCGACGATTGTCATGCGGTTCGCGCTCGTGGTAAAGTGGCCCGCAGACCAGCGACAATATAAGAGACATCGTCATCGCTCAATACGACGTGCATTGGAAGCGCAATGTGATGCCTTAGCGCATGTTCACTCTGTGGCAGTTCACCCGGTTGGCAGCCCAGTGCATCGCGGAAAACCGGCTGCAAATGGCATGGCGGATCATATGGCCACGCGATTGGGATGGCATACTCATCGCGCAATAGGCGCGCTAATTCTACTCGATCGATATCTTCATCAAGCACGGCGAGATAATTCCAGTAGCTGTGTCGTGTATCAAACTCGAGGTGGTCAAATAGCGGTCGAATGCCTGAGGTTACCGCCAATGCCTGATCGTATTGAACTGCGATTTGGTTTCGTCGTTCGACAAAACCCTCCAGATGTCGCAGTTGCACCAAACCTAATATGGCACTGATCTCTGGCAAGCGCCAATTGGTTGATACGCGTACATATTCACTTCCGTGTGCCGCCGCGCCATGATTGCGATAACTGCGCGCCAGTTCGGCCAGATCCGCATCATCAGTCGTTATCATGCCACCTTCGCCGGTTGTCATCAACTTAGTCGGATAGAATGAGAAGCAGCCGGCTTTGCCTAAGCTGCCCGCCTTGCGACCCTTGATCTCAGCACCATGCGCATGAGCTGCATCTTCGATCAAGAAGAGACCATGCCTCTGGCATACCTGCAGCAACGCCTCAATATCAGGCTGGATCAATCCTGCCATGTGTACTGCCATCACGCCTGCTGTCTTTGGCCCAATGCGACGAACCACATCGGCTAAATCAAGGCACAAGGTATCCGGATGAATTTCGGCAAAAACAGGTAGTCCACCAGCCAGAAGCACTGAATTAGCCGAAGCGACAAACGTCTCAGTGGGGACGATGATCTCACGGTCTTCTATGCCTATACACCTTAGGGCTATTTCCAGTGCTGCGGTGCCGCTGCTCACTGCAATCGCATATTTCACACCCACCGTTTGCGCAAATATGATCTCGAATTCCTCGACTGCCGGACCCATAAGAAGTTGTCCAGTGCGCAGCGATTGATCGATCCGTGTCAACGCATCGGCGATGTCTTCGTCAGAGAAGTATGGGCGCGCACGCAAGATCGTTCGTTTTGTGGGTTGCATAAGTCCGGATTAACTCCCGAATCCAACGGAGGCCAGAACCTCGCGCTCTTTTGGCCTGAGTCTAACTGGGTAGGCGTCAGAATGCTGTAAGTACCAGTTGACAATTGGTGATAGTCGGACCCTCAGAGGGGCGAAAGCAATGCCTGTCACTGTTCTCAGTTTACGGTTGTCGACCAGCACCGGTACGTTTGCGAATGGTGCAAGATCGGCTGCCTGATAGGGGGCTTCGGAAATTGAGAAGCGCTCGATATCGACGTGTACGATTTGGGTCTCAGCACTCACCAGATCAGCGCACAGGTCAACAAACTCAACCAGTGTTACGGAGCGATCCGTAGCGCAGTTGAACGCTTGCCCTGCGGTCTTAGCGGTCGCAGCAAGCTTCACCATGGCCGTGGCAACCTCGTCTGCAAACGCAAAGTGGATTGGCGCTTGACCATCGCCCGGAACGACAATTGGAATACCATGAAGAAGACGGCTAACAAAAAAGGCTTCACGTTCTACATGATTGCCCATACCAAGGACATAAGTCGGCCTGATGACTGTGACTGGAAAGCCTGCTTCATGAAAGGTTTCCATGAACACCCGATCGGTATGTGCTTTGTTCGGACCGTAGTCACCCCACAGTCTCCATTCTCCCAACGGAGAATCTTCAGTCAGGGTGGATCCAGCGGGTTCCTGATACGCAGCAACACTACTTACATACAAGTAGTGCTCGACGTGACCGATGAACGCATCAGCTGCCATCTGCGCCTGTTGTGGCTCATAGCAGCAGGTGTCGAACACGACCGAAAAGTCTAGGGAGGCGAGCCTCCTTAGGGCTTGTTCGGAATTACGATCGCCGACGATCTGCTCAACCTCTGACCATTCAGGTCTCAATTGGCGAGTGCCTCGGTTGAATACAACCGTTTGATAACCTTCTTGGATAAGCATCTCGATCAAGTTCGGTCCAATGAGGCGCGAACCACCGATAACCAAAGCCCTTGTCATTAATCTGTCTCTCCAGTTAGGTCTCTACCTAGAGGACGGCTCTTAGCCCTCATAGTCCTCTGTCGGGGTGCCGGAAGGCCCGCCCGGAGGCTACCCATAAAATAGGCGCTCGGGCCGGACTCCTGAGGAAGTCCGCTACTTGCATCCGTGGCTGTGTGGCCAGCGCATGTATGTCTAATCTGCCGGAGCATCTGGCCGAGATGGCATCTGTCCTTGAGCATTGTATACATGCTTACGAGAAAGAGCAACTGGTATCGTCCTTAACAAAATCCTCAAATCAAGCCACGGGCTCCAGTGATCCACGTACCATAGATCGAGGCGCATGCGTTCCTCCCAATCTAGCGATTGTCGTCCCGAGATGACAGGCAAACCGGTGCAGCCAGGTCGCATGTCGTGACGACGGTTTTCCGAGAAGTGGACCGTTCCGGGCAGTAGTGGTCGTGGTCCTACTAGACTCATTTCTCCTGCTATTACGTTGAAGAGTTGTGGGATTTCGTCTAACGAACTCAGACGCAATAGCCGACCTAAGCGAGTCACGCGAGGGTCAGCTAATCGAGTTACACCTCCGTCGCGATCAGCGTCTGTGACCATTGAGCGAAACTTGTGTATCCAAAACAAGCGTCCATGTAGCCCAATCCTTTGCTGACGAAATATGATCGGTCCTGGCGAGTCCAGCTTGATCGCTGCTGCGATCACGATCATGAGCGGCGCTAACGTCAGCACTCCGATTGTAGCAATGAAGATGTCACCGAGGCGTTTCAGAATCAATGCAATTTGTCGGTTTGAGTCTTTCATCGTTTGATACCGGTTCCGTTCAAAACTGTATGATTCTTCCCGGACACACAGTTGATGTGAGAACCATCTCGATCTTCTTGATGGCGACTTCTTTCTTGTATAGTTGCTCAACAGCCTTCAAGCCGCTGGTTGCCATCATGGAACGCTCACTTTGAGGCATGTCAAAGAACTGTTTGACCCTTTGTGCCAACACTTCAGGATTGTCGGGTACACAGGATAAACCCGCTCCTGCATTCGTCACAAGGGTAGCCGCATCGCCAGCGACTGCCATTAGAATAGGTTTCTCCGAAGCCATGTAGCTGAAGACCTTGTGAGGAATTGTAATGCGATAAAGCGGATCGTCTTTTAGATGCACAAGCAGAACTTCAGCCAGAGCATAGAGAGCGGGCATGTCAGAAGTCGGGTAACTTCCAAGAAACCTGACGTTCGTAAGCCCTTTGGTCTGTGTGGTGTGTTGCAAGGTCGGCAATGCAACACCATCCCCCACGAGCACGAACTGTATCTCGGGAATGTCTCTAAGAATAAGGGCTGCCTCGAGCAACGTCTCCAAGCCCTGGCCTTGGCCGATATTACCAGCATACATCACATTGAAGTAGCCCGCCAGTTCAAGGCGAGCGGCCAAAGCCTCATCAGGTTCGGCTGGATAATATGCACTCGTGTCGACCCAGTTCGAGATCACATGGATTTTCTCGGCAGGCACGCCTTTGGAGAGCAGATTCTGACGAAAGCCTGGTGAGATGACACAAATCGCAGCTGCCCATTGGTAGACCAGATCGGCGAAGCTGCCCACCCAGGCAAGAATGCGTTCGTTGTTCAACATGCCGCTGACGCTGAGTGATTCGGGCCACATGTCCTGGATCTGGTAGACAAAAGGTGCCCGCCAAAGACGGCTAAGCACATAAGCGGGTAGTCCCACAGTCAGCGGCGGATGATAAACAAAGATCGCGTCTGGCCGCTTGACCAGCCATGGGCCGAGCAGGGTGCTGGACAGAGCAAACGACACGTAGTTGAGCACCCGGCGCATAGATGAACGGCTATGCTCAGGATAGAGTGGAACCCGCACTACAGGTACACCGGCCAGCATTTCACGTTGGTACAAGCGCACATGATAGCCGGGGTAAAGAGCGCCGGTAGGGTAGTTCGGATATCCAGTGAGCACGGTGACGTCATGGCCGAACGCTAGAAGCGTCTGCGCCAGCTCCTGCATCAAGAGCGCGGGCTCGGGCGGATACCATTGCGTGAGGATCAGGATGCGCATGGGCGGTCGTCGAACAAGATCACGCCAGATGTCTCTGCCACACCACCCGGTTAACGTAATCGGTGTAGCTGACGATGATGCGCACTACCTTCTCCGACACATTGGGAACGCTGTAATCGGCTACCGGGCGCAAGGTGCGCTGTTCGACTGCCAGGCCGCGCGGCTGGCTCTCCAGAATGGCCAGACCCTCGGCAATGCGGCGCCAGTCGAGTCCTACCAGCATCACGGCCGCCTCCTCCATGGCCTCTGGACGCTCATGGGCCTGGCGGATGTTGAGCGCGGGGAAGTTGAGGATCGACGACTCCTCGCTGATGGTGCCGCTGTCGGACAGCACGGCGCGCGCGTTGATCTGTAAGTTGACGTAATCACACAAACCAAAGGGCTTCAGCAGTTCGATTTGCGATGGCAGGGCGACGCCCTCGGCATGGAGGCGTTTGCGCGTGCGCGGGTGGGTGGAGACGATCACCCGCCGGCCGGTTTGGGCCAGGTGGTTGAGCACCTCGATGAGCCCGGCGAGCTGGGGGGGAGCGTCGATGTTCTCCTCGCGGTGGGCGCTGACCAGGTAATAGTCTTGGGCCGCCAGGCCCAGCCGCGCCAGCACGTCCGAGGCCTGGATCTTGGGCAGGTAGTGGTGCAGCACCTCGTACATGGGGCTGCCGGTGACGATGGTCCGGTCGGGCGGCAGTCCTTCCCGCAATAGGTACTCTCGGGAGATCTGCGAATAGGGCAGGTTGATGTCGCTGATGTGGTCGACGATCTTGCGGTTGATCTCCTCCGGCACCCGCTGGTCGAAGCAGCGGTTGCCGGCCTCCATGTGGAAGATGGGGATCTTCAGCCGCTTGGCGGCGATGGCGGCCAGGCAACTGTTGGTGTCGCCTAGGATCAGCACGGCATCGGGCTGCACCTGGCGCAGCACAGCATCCGAACGGGCGATCACCAGACCGATGGTTTCAGCCGCCGTGGCGCCGGCCGCATCCAGAAAGAAGTTGGGTTTGCGGATCTCCAGGTCGTCGAAGAAGATCTGGTTCAGCTCGTAGTCGTAGTTCTGGCCGGTGTGGACGATGACGTGCTCGACGTAGCGGTCCAGCGCGGCCATGACGCGCGATAGGCGGATGATCTCAGGCCGGGTGCCGACGATGGTGGCGACTTTCATGGGTAGGTAGGGGCAGCGGTTAGAGGTCAGACTCCAGAGGCGAGACGGGAGTTGTGTAGATGTCGAATTCGGCGACGCGGCGCCAATCGCTGTCGAGCGTGGCGACAGCGGTGACTCCCAGCCTTTCGGCCTCAGCCAGGATCAAAGCGTCTTGAGGGAGCAGATAGTAGGTGGTTATGAAGTAGCGCAAGCGCTCTTCCAGAGTCTGCGACACGTGACTCGTGTCCAGATCTCCTGGCTGTACTGGGGTCATTGGAATCGCAGCTGGAATTGCGTCAAAATCTATCAGGTCGGCGAATCCCGTCGCCAGCAACTCCGGCTGGTGTTTGTAAGCAACCAGCCAGTTCGCAGGTCTGGTCGCTGAAGGCAAGGCTTCCCACGCCCGACGTATCGCTCGACTGAGAATAACGTGATAACATTCTTGCAGCACGGAAGGCAATAGCCAAGCGGCAGTCTGGCGATCGATAACCTGTTGACCCAGCCATCCGACAAAGCGATGCGCAACAGCCGCTCGGGGGTTATCGTCGCCCCTGCGGAGAGCCAGGAGCAAAGAGCTGTCGATCACCAGTTGGCCAGGCGCCGGCCCTGGATCAATCAGATCGACCAGGGCCATCAAGTTAGCTCCTGTATCTCAACCCAGAAGTCGTCATCGTCTGGAGGCAAATCAGCAAAAAACTCACCCAGGCGATCTTCTGGCGGGCCCAGCTGTTTCCGTAGTTCGATCGCACGCGCCACCAGAATTTCCTGCCGACGGCGCAGTTCAGGGGGCAATGGAGAGGGATGAGCGGCCCTTGCCACTTCAGCTTGCGCCTGAAACTGCTCGTACTCCTCGATGCTGATCAGCACAGCCATTGGCCGGCCACGTCGTTCCAGGACAAACCGCTTGCCTCCAAATTTCACCTGGCCCACCAACTCGGCCAAATGACTCTTGGCCTCAACCATGCTCACAACTTGGTTCATACATTTCCTCCAACTGGTCAGGATGACCACATTCTACCACGGCCGAGTGGTGGTGACAAGAAGCCGGTTGCCTATACCTGCATCGGAAGCGTGTCGGGCCGCGCCGGATCGAAAATCTCGCTGGCCCAGAACAGGGTCACCAGCTCGCCAGGGCCTACGTTTTCGATGGTGTGGGTATAGCCGGTTGGGATATCCACTACCCGGAAATCCTGGCCGCAGACGCGGTACTCGAGCACTTGGCCGTCCAGGATGTGGCGGAAACGGATGATGGCCTCGCCTTCAAGGACGAGGAACTTCTCGGTCTTGGTGTGGTGATAGTGGTGGCCCCGGGTGATGCCGGGCTTGGTGCGGGAGACGAAGATCTGGCCGAAAGCCGGCGATTTGATGAACTCGGCCAGCGAGCCTCGGGCGTCTGTCCGCTGCGTCAGATCGTAGGCGAAGTCATCGGGCGCCAGGTAGGACAAGAAAGTTCCGTAGAGCTTGTGGACGAAGGGGTCGCTCAGATTGGGCGTCAACAGGGTCTGGCGGCTCGCGCGAAATGAACGGACCAGCTCGGCCAGGCGCCCCAAGGTCACCCGGTACGACGACGCCACCTGCCGGCAGGTCACGCCGCCTTCGCCTCCTGGCGCCAAGCCCGCGGCCTCCGCCAGAAATGCCTGCACGACATCGTCCACGTGAACCAACTCCAGCTCGCGGGCCGGGTCGGAGATGCTGATGGGCAGGTCGTGGGCGACGTTGTAGCAGAAGGTGGCCACCACCGAGTTGTAGTTGGGGCGGCACCACTTGCCAAAGACGTTCTGCAAGCGGAAGACGATGGCCGGCGCGCCGCTGCGGTGGGTGTAGTCCGCCACAACTTCCTCCGCCTGGCGCTTGCTGACGCCGTAGGGGTTGTCCAGCTCGGCCTGGATGGAAGAGGAGAGCACGATGGGCGTGGCCCGGCCGGCCTGGAGCAGCAGATCGCATAGCTGCGCGGTCAGGTCCACGTTGCCGGCGCGGAACTCATCCACCGTCTGCGGCCGGTTGACGCCGGCCAGGTGGTAGATTAGGTTAGCCGCGGCCAGGCGCTCTGCCAGATCGGCCAGGGTGTGTTCCCGGTCGAACTCCAGCACCTGGACATCGGGCTGCCGTTGCAGCCAGGCGATCAGGTTCTGGCCGATGAAGCCACGAGATCCCGTTACGAGCACATTCATATCGATGTTCCGAAAGGACAGGCAGAAGCCATAGATCAGAGATCAGCAGTTGGGGGAATGGCGGTGCGCAATGAAAGGATACGGGAAGCGTGGCCAGGCATGACCCGTAGCAAATGGTCATCGGCTGTCCACAACGGACAATCCAAGCTCTCGGCCAGTGCCACGTAATAGGCATCATAGTCAGCCTCTGGCACCAACAACTTCACGATGAAACTGGCATCAACGCAGACCAGTGAGTTCATCATCGCGCTCCTCACGGACAGACCGGATCAATTCAGCCGAATCGGGCAGCAATTCGCCCTTGCGCTCGGCGAGGATAGCAGTTCGCACGGCGCGCACCTGGGCAAGGGCCGCTAACTGGTGGCTTGGCGCTGAGCCGTGTTCGTGCTCCCATGCCTCCAGTTTTGTCAAGTCATGAGCGCTAATCAACGCGGCCAGAGGACGTCCATGCCGTTCGACCACCACACGGCTACCGCCATAGGCCACACGCGTGGTCAATTCGGAGAAGTTCCGGCGGGCTTCAACCACATTCATTGCTTCCATTGACCTACTCCTGGCTGTACATCTGTACAAAATGTACGATCGGTGCATATTCTAATACCGAACCCGCGGTTCAACAATCCTGGATGCGCTACGCCAGCCAATTCGCGCTGTCTGTCCCACGTGTCTGCCTGGGTCTCTCCGGAGCTTTACGTCTGCGCTCTGATGTACTCCAACCCTAGCAACATCTGGCATGGTTCAATAGCCGTGATAAGGGCTAGATGTACCTTTACAATTCGAATGAGTGTTGGCCTGCCCGTAGGCAAGCAAAGTGCGCCTAGCTCGCGAG
>JAJTXO010000150.1 GCA_021463315.1 Caldilineales bacterium
ATTGGCTGTAGCTTCCAGGGCCGCCATATCCGCCTCGTAGTCCAGCAGCTTGGCCGTGCTGAAGCGCAGCACCAGCTCCGTGCCCAGCAGCTCATCGCGGAACTCAGCCGGCCGCCACGCCGGATCGCCGTCGGCCAGCACGCCAAAGGTGGCGCAACGGGCGCCGAAGCGGTCACGGATGCGGTAATGGTAGACGAACATGCGCTCCGGGAAGCTGGGCACCGGCTGCGTCTGCACCTCCACATGCACCAGCACCCACTGCTCCTGGCCGTTGATGAGATGCACCTTCACCAGCTTGTCCACCACCCGCCGGCCCAGGGCAGCGTCCAGGGCGATCTTCTGCAGCTCCTTGTCCAGGAACTCGTGCCCGGCTTGCCAGTCGATCTGGGCGTGCGCGCTGGGAAAGAAGAAGGCCATGAACTCCTCGAACTGCAGGTCGAGGATGTTTTTCCACGGCGAGTCGTAGTCCTGCTGCTCAGCCATCCTGTGCTCCTTATCATCTGGTGTGCCGCCATTGTACACCCGCTCGCCCCATTTGCCAATCGGTTATACAAGGCTCGACTCCGGGTTGACGGAGTTCATATTTGGAATTGCTGACCCACCACGTGGCGCTTTACAGGTCAGCGGGACGGACGATTTGGAAAATCGTCCTACGCAGGCTCAACCTGTAATGAGTTTTTTACAATGCGAGATACCTCGACTCATATCCCAACCTGACATACCCACACACTCGATCCTCCAATCCAGGTTACGAGTTACGTGCCATGCCCAACCTGACATACCCACACACTCGCTCCTCCAATCCGGGTTACGAGTTACGAGTTACGTGTTACGTGTCATATCCCAACCTGACATACCCACACACTCGCTCCTCCAATCCGGGTTACGAGTTACGAGTTACGAGTTACGTGTCATGCCCAACCCGCCATAACCACGCACTCACTCCTCCAATCCGAGTCACGTATCACGCATCACTTTCTGCTCCAGCTCCCGGATCTGCTCGCTCTGGTTGACGATCAGCTCGGCGATGAAGCCGACCAGAATCAGCAGCAGGCCAGCCAGCCCCAGCACGCTGGCAGCGATGAACAGGGGCCGGATCTGGGTCTGGGCGATGACGTAGTACGCGGCCAGCGCGGCGTAGGTGACGCCCGCTGTAGCCAGCAGCGCCAGCCCCAGGCCGCCGAAGAAGCGCATGGGCGCCTGGCTGAAGGTCAGCAGAAACCACACCACCAGCACATCCAAAAAGGAGATGGGAATGCGGCCCAGCCCGTATTTGGAGCGGCCCGAACGGCGGCGATACCAGGTGGTGGGGGTTTCGCCGATGCGGAAACCCTGATGCGCGGCGATCTGCACGAGAAAGCGGTGCCAATCGGAGCGCAGCGGCGGCAGCGCCTCGATCACCTCGCGGCGAAAGCCCTTGATCCAGTTCATGTCGTGGAGGTGAACATCGAACAGGCGCTCGGACACGCGGTTGTAGATGCCGGAGGCAAAGACTTTGCCATCGTCGCGACCCTGGCGCCAGCCAGCCACCACGTCGTAGCCCTCCTCCAGTTTGGCCAGTAGCTTGGGTATGTCCTCCTCCGGGTCCGATTCCAGATCGGCAGGCAGGAAGAGGATCATATCGCCGCGCACGGCGCGGAAGCCGGTGCGCAGCGCGGCGGTCAGGCCGCGGTTGCGACGGTGGCGCAGCAGGCGCAGGAAGGGATAGTCAGCGGCCAGGCTGGCGGCCAGCTCGGCGGTGCCGTCGGTGGAGCCATCGTCCACCAGCACCAGCTCGCAGGCGCGGCCGGCCAGGCTGGGACTGGTGAAGGCTGCGGCCACCTTGGTCAGCAGCGCAGGGATATTGCCCACCTCGTTGTGAGCCGGAATCAGCACCGACACGGCGATGGGTGGAGGAATGGGTTCAAGTGGGAGTGATGGTGTGGTCATCATGCAAAAAAAGAGCGGGCAGCCATGGGACGGCCGACCCAGCGCCGCCCATTATAGCACCGCCTGCGCGCCGCGGTCAATTGCGGCAATTTGCAATTTGGGTCTTGAAAAAAACGCCAACGCGTGCTATACTGTGCTTGCTGGTGCCCGTTCGACGATCTTCCTCCCCCCAATCGTTGAGCGGGCGTCACTGTGTTTGCTAGCGACACCTGTTTGCCCTACCTTGCCATGTCAAAGAAAAGCTACCCCCTCCCTCCCCGCGAAGAGCGTTTGCGCCATCAAGGCAAGATGCTGGATGAGATCATGCGCCACAAGCGCGATGAGGTGCCCAAACGCGCCGCCATGATGCCCCTGGCCAGTCTGCGCGCGCTGGCCGAGACCGCGCCCGCGCCGCTGGATTTCGCCGCGGCCCTGCGCCAGCCCGGCGTCAGCCTGATCGCCGAGGTCAAGAAGGCCAGCCCCAGCCGCGGCCTGCTCTGCCGCGACTTCGACCCGGCCCTGCTGGCCAGCACCTATGCCCGCGGCGGCGCGGCCGCCATCTCCGTCCTCACCGACGCCCGCTTCTTCCAGGGCCAGCTCGAACACCTCACGACGGTCAAGGAGATGGTGACTACGGAAGGGGAAAAGAGGGAAAGAAAGGAAACCAGCGGCGCGCACGCTACCAATTTACCAATCTACCCATCTACCACTCCCCCCGTCCTCCGCAAAGACTTCATCTACGACCCCTACCAGATCGTGGAGGCGCGGGTGGCGGGAGCCGACGCGCTGCTGCTGATCGTGGCGGTGCTGGGCGACAACGAGCTGAAGCGGCTGCTGGCCGAGACGCGCGGCTACGGCATGGAGGCGCTGGTGGAGGTGCATGACGAAGCGGAGGTGGAACGGGCGCTCAAGGCCGGCGCGCGGGTCATTGGCGTCAACAACCGCGACCTGCGCACCTTCGCCGTGGACATTGCCACCACCGCCCGCCTGCGCCCGCTGATCCCGACCGAGTGCGTGCTAGTCAGCGAGAGCGGCATCCACACCCCGGCCGACGTGCGTCGGTTGAAAGACCTGGGGGTGGATGCCATGCTGGTGGGCGAGAGCCTGGTGGTGGCCAGGCCGGAGGAGCGGCTGGGCAAGGTGCGGGAGCTGGTGCGGGCAGGAAAAGGGGGTCAATAATCAATGGTCAATGGCCACTGGTCGATGGCGCGGTCCCTCCATTTGTTGGCTGTTGGCGTTGAGTGTTAACAATTCCCTGAGGCTCCGTCCTGCGCTATAATGCCCTCACCAACCAACATCTCAAATGTCAGCGAGTTTCTATGACGCAGTCTCAGTTTCCCTCCTTCCACATGACCCCCGACGCCTTCCGTCGCCATGGCTACGCGGTGATCGACTGGATCGCCGACTACATGGAGCGCGTCGAGCAGTATCCCGTGCTGTCGCAGGTGCAGCCGGGCCAAATCCGGGCCGGCTTGCCGATCGATCCGCCGCAGCAGGGCGAGCCGTTCGACGCCATCCTGGCCGATGTCGAGCCATTGATCATGCCCGGCGTCACCCACTGGCAGTCACCCAACTTCTTCGCCTTTTTCCCGGCCAACGCCTCCGGCCCGGCCATCCTGGGCGACCTGCTGTCGTCGGGCCTGGGGGTGCAGGGCATGCTGTGGGCCACCAGCCCGGCCGCCACCGAGCTGGAAAGCCACGTGCTGGACTGGCTGGTGGAGATGCTGGGGCTGCCGGCCGCGTTCAAGTCGACGGCCAGCGGCGGCGGGGTGATCCAGGACACGGCCAGCAGCGCGGTGTTGACGGCGGTGCTGGCCGGCCGCGAGCGGGCCACCCGCTTCGCCAGCAACTTGACGGGCTGCGACGGCCGGCTGGTGGCCTATACCTCCAGCCAGGCCCACTCCTCGGTGGAGAAGGCGGTCAAGATCGCCGGCATCGGCAGCGAGCATCTGCGCCTGATTGCCGTTGACGAGAACTTCGCCATGCGGCCCGACGCGTTGGCGCAGCAGATCGCCGCCGACCGCGCGGCGGGCCTGGTCCCTTGCTTCGTCTGCGCCACGGTGGGCACGACCTCGTCCAACGCGATGGATCCGGTGCGGGCCATCGGCGAGATCTGCCGGGCCGAGGGCGTCTGGTTCCACGTGGACGCCGCCATGAGCGGCACGGCCGCGCTGTGCCCGGAGTTCCGCTACCTGCAAGACGGCCTGGAGCTGGCCGACAGCTACGCCTTCAACCCGCACAAGTGGATGTTCACCAACTTCGACTGCGACTGCTTCTGGGTGGCCGACCGGGCCAGCCTGATCCAGACGCTGAGCATCCTGCCGGAGTACCTCAAGAACCAGGCCACCGAGTCCGGCGCGGTTTTCGACTACCGCGACTGGCACATTCCGCTGGGCCGGCGCTTCCGCGCGCTCAAGCTGTGGTTCGTCATCCGCCACTACGGCGTGGAGGGGCTGCGGCATCACGTGCGGCGTCACGTGGAGCTGGCGCAGCAGTTCGCCGGCTGGGTGCAGGCCGACCCGCGCTTCGAGCTGGCCGCGCCCGCGCCGCTGAACCTGGTTTGCTTTCGCCTGCGGGCCGGCGACGAGGCCAACCGTCGCCTGCTGGAGCAGCTCAACCGCAGCGGCGAGCTCTACCTGACCCACACCGTGCTGGACGGCCACTACACCCTGCGCCTGAGCGTTGGCCAGACCTGGACCGAGGAACGCCATGTAGAGCGAGCGTGGCAGCGGATCCGGGAGACGGTGGACGGTGATCGGTGATCGGTGATCGGTCATCGGTGATCGGTAATCGGTGATCGGTGCATTCAAATTGATCTCGAGGGCGTCCGGCCCGACCCGGCGAGACGCCGGGCGGATCAGGTCAATATGGACCAGCAGATCCAACCAATCTACCAATCTACCAATCTACCAATCAACCAGGCTCGCGTCAAAATCTGCGGCCTGACCAACCTGGACGACGCGCTGGCCGCGGCCGAGGCGGGCGCTGACCTGCTGGGCTTCATCTTCTACGACAAGTCGCCACGCCATGTCGATGTCCGCTCTGCGGCAGCGATTATCCGGGAACTGCGCACTTCCGATCACCGCTCGCCTATCCTCGGAACCGGCGAGCCAGGGTCACCGATCACTGATCACCGATCACCCCTCCTGGTCGGCGTCTTCGTCAACCCCAGCCTGGAGCAGGTGGTGCGCACGCTGGACTATTGCGGCCTGGACCTGGCCCAGTTGCACGGCGAGGAAGCGCCGGATCTGTTGGCCGCGCTGCCGGGCCGGGCTTTCAAGGCGCTGCGGCCCAAGGACGCCGCCGAGGCCGCCAGCCAGGCTGAGTTGTTCGCCCCTTTTGGCCCGGCCGGCGGGCCAGACCTGCTGGTGGACGCTTATCATCCCACCCTGCGCGGCGGCGCGGGCCAGACCGGCGACTGGTCGTTGGCAGCCGGGCTGGCAGGGCAGCATCGCCTGCTGCTGGCCGGCGGTCTGACGCCCGACAACGTGGCCCACGCCATCGCCCAGGTGCAGCCCTGGGGCGTCGATGTGGCCAGCGGCGTCGAGGCCGCGCCCGGCCGCAAAGACCCCGCCCGCGTGCGAGCCTTCATCGCGGCAGCAGTGAACGGTAAACGGTGAACGGCTATCCGGTCGGAGGTCGGAGGTCAGAAGTCAGAAGTCAGAAGTCAGAAGTCAGAAGTCATCGTTCATCGTTCATCGTTCATCGTTCATCGTTCATCGTTCATCGTTCACCGATCACCGATCACCGGTCACCGATCACCGATCACCCTCCGAGAATCCGCTATGCGCATTGGACTGATCAGCGACACCCATCTGCCTACCATGTCCAGCCGGCTACATCCAGCCGTGCCGGAGGTTTTTCGCGGTGTGGACATGATCCTGCATGCTGGCGATCTGACCGGAGTCGAGACGCTGGAGCTGTTAGAGGCCATCGCGCCGGTGCAGGCCGTGCAAGGCGACCAGGATATCGGGCTGGAGCACCTGCCCAAGCGGCGCATCATCGAGGCTGGCGGCAAGCGCATCGGGCTGGTGCATGGCCATCGGCCGCGCTGGATCGAGTGGCCCGGCTTCACCTGGAACATGCTCTTCGGCCAGCATTTTTTCCTTGCGCCGCGCTTCTACGTCAATGTGGTGCAGCAATTTGCCGGGGAGCGGGTCGATTGCATCGTCTGCGGCCACATCCATCGTCCCTACATCGGCCATGTGCGCGGGACGCTGGTGATCAATCCGGGCAGCAGCTACATCAACATCCTGGACCGCCGCACCCAGCCAGGCGCTTACGTCTCCGTAGGCATGTTGGAGATCGTCGGCGACACCCTGCGCGCCGCCATCGTGCCGCTGCCCGAGCGCTGGCAGGAGGTGGAGCGGGAGCGGTTCGGGCACGTAACGAGTAACTCGTAACTCGTAACCCGGAATGGAGTTCTTTGGGCGCGGTTATGGGATGCTTGTTAGGAGGCGTAACGAGTAACGAGTAACCCGTAACTCGTAACCCGGAATGGAGTTCTTTGGGCGCGGTTGTGGGATGCTTGTTAGGAGGCGTAACGAGTAACGAGTAACTCGTAACCCGGAATGGAGTTCTATGGCTTCGATATCCGAATGGCTCGTTACGCCGATCTTGCAACTGAGAGACGCTTCCCGCAATTCCGGGTTACGTGTTACGGGTTACGGGTTACGGGTTACGCCGATCTTGCAACTGAGAGACGCTTCCCGCGATTCCGGGTTACGTGTTACGTGTTACGGGTTACGCTGATCTTGCAACTGAGAGACGCTTCCCGCAATTCAGGGTTACGTGTTACGGGTTACGCCGATCTTGCAACTGAGAGACGCTTCCCGCGATTCCGGGTTACGAGTTACGGGTTACTCGTTACTCGTTACGCCTTCACATAAACAACCTACATCCCATGAACCAAAACACCTCGAACGACAAACCCCTGGGCGCGAGCCTGGGTTGGGAGCTGCTGGGCACGACCCGGCCCTATGAGAGCCACTGGCACAACCTGCGGCGGGACGAGGTGCGCCTGCCCGGCGGCGAGGAGATCGTCTACACCTACCAGGAGCACGCCGGCTTTGTGACGGTGTTGCCGGTGACTGCCGACGGCCAGGTGGTGATGATCCGCAGCTACCGCTACACCGTGGACGACTGGTGCTGGGAGCTGCCGGCCGGCGGGCTGGGCGACAAGCCAGGCTGCTCGCTGGAGGAGGTGGCGCGCCAGGAGCTGCGCGAGGAGACCGGCGCCGACTGCCAGGAGATGCGCGAGATCGGTTGGTTCTACGCCATGAACGGCAGTAGCACCGCGCGCTGCACCTTCTTCCTGGCCGTCGGCGTGCAGCTCAACGGCCCGCCGCAGTTGGAGCCTACCGAGCTGAGCCATGTGCATCTGATGCCGCTGGAGCAGGCCTTGCAGATGGCGCGCGATGGCCGCATCACCGACGCGGACAGCGCGCTGGTGCTGCTGCGCTGCGAGCCGCTCCTGCGCAGCCAGCGCCGTCAGGTGGAGGTTGTCCCCTACGACCCCGCCTGGCCGCGGCTCTATCAAGCCGAGGCCGCCAGCCTGGCCGCGCTGCTGGGCGAAGAGCTGGTGGAGATCCACCACATCGGCAGCACCGCCGTGCCTGGCCTGGCCGCCAAGCCGATCATCGACATCCTGCCGGTGGTGCGGGAGATCGGGCGCATCGACGCGTTGAACGATCTGCTGCTGGCCGCGGGCTACGTGCCCAAGGGCGAGAACGGCATCGCTGGCCGGCGCTATTTCAGCAAGGAGGCGACCGGCGCGCGCCGCGTCCATGTCCACACCTTCGCGACCGGCCATCCGGAGATCGCCCGGCACGTGGATTTCGTCGCCCACCTGCGCGCCCATCCCGCCGACGCCGCGGCCTACGCCGAGCTGAAGCGCGAGCTGGCCGGCCGCTTCCCCGGCGACACCGCCGGCTACACCGAAGCCAAGACCGAGTTCATCCGCGCCATCGACGCGCTCGCCAGGACGAAGGACTGACGCTCCTTGGCCCGTCCCAGGAGCCAGCCTCGACGCGCCGGCCCCTCTCCGCCGGTGGACTCAAGGAGCGTCAGTCCTGTGCGGACTGAGGACTGACGCTCCTTGGCCCGTCCCAGGAGCCAGCCTCGACGCGTCGGCCCTCTCCGCCGGTGGACTCAAGGAGCGTCAGTCCTGTGCGGACCGAG
>JAJTXO010000151.1 GCA_021463315.1 Caldilineales bacterium
CGCTGCGGCTCGGTCTCGCCGACGGTGGGCAGGCCGTCGGTCAGAAAGACCACCACCGTGGGGCGCGCCGGGTCCACCTGGGCCAGCGCCTCCAGCAGCGCCCGGTTGATGTCGGTGCTGCCCTCGGCCTGGAGACCAGCCACGAACTGGCTGGCGCTGGCGGCCTGGCTGGCTGGCTGCAGACCGCGGGCAAACTGGCGCACCCCGGTGCTGAAGCTGACCACGTTGAAGCGGTCGCCGGGGTTCAGCCGCTGCAAGATATGGTCCAGCGCGTTGCGGGCCTGCACGATCTTCTCTCCCTCCATGGAGCCGCTGGTGTCCAGCACCAACAGCAGGTCGCGGTTCACCACCTGGTTCGAGTCCAGCGTCACCTTGGGCGCAGCCAGCAGCAGGAAGTAGCCATCCTCGCCGGCCGGCTTGTAGCTCAGCAGGCTGACGCCCACATCCCCTTCGTCCACGCTCCAGTAGAGATCGAAGTCGCTGGCGGGAACCACGTTGCTCGCCTCGTAGCCCACCGTGGCCTGGTGGTCGCTGCGGCGCGCCACCGACACAGGATGAGTGGGGGAGTAGATCGCCTTCAAGGGCGCGGTGGACTTGAGCTCGACGCTGATGGCCAGTTGCTGGATCGGCTTGATGAAGCGCGGGCCGGCGCCCTCGACCATCAGCGGCTGGGCGTTGAGCGGATAGCGATAGCGGGTCAAGCCGCCCTCGCGCGGCAGCACCTGGCTGTAGCTGAGTTGGATCTCGCGCGAACCGCCGGCCGGGATGGGGAAGATGCGGGCCTGGAACAGATCGCGGCCGACGTACTCCAGCAGCGCCGGGTCACGCTGTTGGCGCACGATGTTCTCGTAGATCGCGCGCGCCTCCTGGCTGGGCATGATCCGCCCCTCAACCGTCTGGCCGTCCACCACCATGTTGAACTCGGTGATCGCGGCCTGCTCTGGGATGGGGAAGAAATAGGTGGCCTCGACGGGGATCGGGCCGGGGTTGTAGAAGGTTTGCGCGACGCGGGTAGTGGCCACCTGGTCCTCGACGGTCGCGGTCACCTGATAGCGGGTGATAACGACGCCGGCCGCATCGGGGACGATGACCGGCGGGCCAATCAGCCGCGGTGGGACCGGCGTCTGGGCGGACGCCAGGCCGGGCGCGGCCATCATCAGCGCCAACAGCAGCAGCATGAAGAATCGCAGTCTCATGGGGTCCTCCTGGGGTGTCGTTTGCAGCGAATATCGGTCTGAACGCACGATTACACGGCGCGCGGCCGCGGCAGGTTCAGGCGGTTGTCACCCTGCCGGGCGAGACGGCCTTGCGATCGGGGAGGGGGCGTGCTATACTCGCAGACGCCATGGACCAACTCCAGCACATCGTCCTCTCCCCCCACTACGACGACGCGGCCCTCTCCTGCGGCGGGCTGATCGCCCAGCTCAGCGCGGCCGGTGAGTACACGGTGGTGGCCACCCTCTTCGGCGGCAAGCCGGACTACAGCCGCCTCTCCCCCTTCGCCCAGGGGATCCACGGCCGGCCGCTGGCCGGCGCGGACCCCATCGACCAGCGCCGGGCCGAGGAGCGGGCCGCGCTGGCGCTGCTGGCAGCCGAGAGCCGGCCGGGCGCGTTCCTGGACTGCATCTACCGCCAGGAGGAGGCCGCGACCCGCTGGCTGTACGCCAGCGAGGCCGCGCTGTTCGGCCCGGTCGATCCGGCCGACGACGCGCTGGTGCAGGAGCTGGCGCACTGCCTGGCCGCGCTGGCGCCGGCCGCGCCGCGCTGTGTGCTCTATGCGCCGCTGGCCATCGGCAATCATGTGGATCATCAGATCGCCCGGCGCAGCGCGCGGCTGTTGAGCGATCAGGGCTATACGGTCTGGCACTACGAGGACTATCCCTACATCCGCCGCGAGCCGGCTGGGCTGGCGGCCAGCCTGGGCGAGCCTGGCCGCTGGCGCTCCCGCCTGATGCCGCTGAGCCCGGCCGATGCGCAGCGCAAACGCGCGGCTGTGCTGGCCTATGCCAGCCAGTTGGAGGTGCTCTTCCCGGGCGGCGGCCCCATCGAGGCGCGCGTCAGCGCCGCGCTGCACAGCCAGGCGCTGCTCACCGGGCAAGGCCAGCCAGCCGAACGTCTATGGCAAGAAAGCACGTGCTGACTCCCGTGCGAGGTTTGCATTTGTCCTGCACTGGGGTATAATGACGCCGCAACCGCATATCCGCTTCGAGCAACCGACCCGGCGTCTGGCAAAGGCGCCGGGCTTTGTTAGGGTTGCGGACAGTCAATTGACGAATATCATCTATGGAAGAGGCCGCCAAGACCGATCATGGCAAACGGGAAACAACCACCGATCTACATCACTGAAGAAGGCATGCGCGCCCTGCGCGAAGAGCTGGACTATCTACGGACGGAAGGCCGCGAGCAGGTCGCCCAACGCATCGGCGAAGCCAAGGCCGACGGCGACATCTCCGAAAACGCCGGCTATGACGAGGCCAAGAACCAGCAAGCCTTCCTGGAGGGACGCATTCTGGAGCTGGAGCAGCGGCTCAAGCGCGCCGTTTTGATCCAGAACCACAACACGCCAGCCGACAGCGCGGATCTGGGGCGCTATGTCACCATTCGCGAGGTCGGCTACGACGACGAGGAAACCTATTTCATCGTCGGCTCGGCCGAGGCCAACCCGGCCAACGGCCGCATCTCCAACGAATCGCCCATGGGCAAATCGCTGATGGGCAAGCGGATCGGCGACCGCGTCCTGGTCGACACCCCCAGCGGCGACCTGGAATTCGAAATCGTTCGCATCGAGTAGCCACGCCAATGACTGAAACCAACAATCCTTACGATCGGATGCGCCTGGCCAAGCTGGAAGAGCTGGCCAGCGCGGGCATTGATCCCTACCCGCCGCGGCTGGACCAGCCACGCACCCACACCGCCGGCCAGGCTATCGACGCCTTCGAACAGGCCGAGGCCGATCCCGCCGCGGCGCCGGTGCTGGTCAACCTGGCCGGCCGCATGCTCAGCCGGCGCATCATGGGCAAAGTCGGCTTCGCCCATGTGGAAGATGGCAGCGGCCAGGTGCAGATCTTCGTGCGCAAGGATGTGGTGGGCGACGAAGCCTACGACCTGCTCTTCAAGAAGCTGCTGGATCTGGGCGATTTCATCGCGGTCAGCGGCCGCATGGTGCGCACCAAGACCGGCGAGGTGTCGTGCGAGGCGCAGCGAATCCAACTGCTGGCCAAGAGCCTGGAGCCGATGCCCGACAAATGGCACGGCCTCAAGGATGTGGAAACGCGCTATCGTCGCCGTTATGTCGATCTGATGGCCAACCCGGAGGTGCGCGAGGTCTTCATCACCCGCGCGCGCATGGTGCAGGCGATCCGCGAGTACCTGGATGGCCAGGGCTTCATCGAGGTGGAGACCCCGGTCTTGCAGCCGATCTACGGCGGCGCGGCCGCGCGACCCTTCACCACCTACCACAACCAGCTCAAACAGGATCTCTACCTGCGCATCAGCTTCGAGCTCTATCTGAAGCGGCTGCTGGTGGGCGGGATGGAGCGGGTCTACGAGATCGGCCGCGATTTCCGCAACGAAGGGGTCAGCTTCAAGCACAACCCCGAGTTCACCCAACTGGAATGGTACGAGGCCTACGCCGACTACAACGATGTGATGGCGCGCGTCGAGGCGATGCTGGCCCACGTGGCGCGGCGGCTGACGGGCGGCACGGTGATCAGCTACCAGGGACGGCAGATCGACCTGGCGCCCCCCTGGCGGCGGGTCACGCTGCGCGACGCGATCATCGAATACGCCGATATCGACTACACGCAGTACCCCTCGGCCGCAGAGCTGGCCAACGCCATGCGGGCCATGGGCCATCGTCCCGAGAGCACCAGCAACCGCGGCAAGCTGATCGACTCGCTGCTCAGCAACTACGTGGAGCCGAACCTGGTTCAGCCGACCTTCGTCACCGAGTACCCCATCGAGATCAGCCCGCTGGCCAAGAAGAAGGCCGGCGATCCCACCACAGTGGAGCGCTTCGAGTACTTCATCGCCGGCATGGAGATGGGCAACGCCTTCACCGAGCTCAACGACCCGCTAGACCAGCGGGCGCGCATGGAGTGGATGCAGCAGCTCTACGGCGCGGAGGACGAGGAGCGCCACCCGGTGGACGAGGACTATCTGCTGGCCATGAGCTACGGCATGCCCCCCAACGGTGGCTTCGGCACCGGCGTGGATCGGCTGGCGATGCTGTTCTGCGACAAGGCTATCATTCGCGATGTGCTGCTTTTTCCGCACCTGCGCAGCCTGGAGCGCGAGGAGTAAGGATTGACCACACGCGACCTGGGCATGTGAGCGATCAACAGAGAGGTGCTGAATGGCTGAGTTAGCCGATGCAATGCCTGCGCTAGAAATCTCCACCGATGATCTCCAGAAGTGGGGAGCGTTGTGGCGTGGTGTGACGAATCCAGAAACCGGACAGTCAAAGCCGTCACAATGCTTTGACCGGCAGCAATCCGTCAACTTTGCTGCCTTTATCGATATGGCATTTGCGCAATCATTGGCACAAATGCTTGGGGGCGTGCCTATAAAACGTCCAGCGAGCAATTCCCTGATCCCTCCAGAGCCAGATTGTGTAGAAGTAGGTTCAGTTCGAATTATTGGTGGCATCAGGCCACAGAATTTTGATGTTGCATATCGCCCAGATGGTCCGCGTGTCGTGTTCGATAGCAAAACGCTGAATGACATCAAGAGCGTTGGCAAGAATTGGCAGAACATGATCAATGACCTGGCAACCGAAGCTGCCACGATCCACACCAGATTCCCATACGCGGTAGTTGCCTTCATAGTTGTGATTCCAAAACCTGCCTTGGCGAGTAAACAGGAAGCGGATATCATTCGAACTCTCGAACGACTGGGGGCGAGACGTGACATTCTCGACCAAACCCATCTGGCTGAAGTGCTCTCCCTGGTTCTCTGGGACCCAGAAACCGGGCAGATCGATTCTTCGGTTCCTCCGTTGCCGTCGCCTCTGCGCATTGAAAAGCTCCCGGATATGCTATACCCTCACTACGTGAGTCGTTACAAAGGCCTGCCTCCACACAGTTAGACAGCCCAAGACAAAAGATGCTCAGATTCTATATAGTGTGGTACAATGCACGTCATGGAACAAATGAGCTTTTTTGAGAATCCTGGCACAGTCTTTCCGAGTAACAAGAGAGACGCTGATGGCCGTAAGCTGAGAGGCGGCTACTATACTCCGACTGAGTTGGCGCGGTTCTTGGTCACTTGGGGATTGACTGACAATGTACAGCACATTTTGGAGCCCAGTTGCGGTGATGGGAATTTTGTTCTTGCGCTTCTCGAACAGATGGAGCGTTCTCATGCACCGGTGACCAGCATCACAGCTATCGAGTTAATGTCTGAAGAGCTCGGCAGAGCTAGGATGCGAGCTGAGAAGTTTGGCTTGAACGGCACGAGGATCGAATGGCGTAACCAGGACTTCTTTGCCGCATATGGTCAGCTTAGGCAGAAGAACCAATACGATCTGATCATAGGAAACCCTCCTTTCATTCGTTTCCAGCACTTTGATGAGCAAAGCCGTAGCCTTGCTTTCGGTCATCTGCGGCGCGCGGGATACAACCCTACCAAATTAGCCAACGCCTGGTCTGCCTTTGTTCAACTTAGCATAGAACTGCTTCGGGAGGATGGCCGCCTGGCGATGGTTGTGCCCGCGGAGCTATTGCAGGTGAAGTATGCAGGCGAACTGCGAGATCGTCTGGCTACCAAATTCAAACACATCGTCATTGTCGGTTTCAGGCAACTTGTGTTCCCAGAGATCCAGCAGGAGGTCGTATTACTGCTCGCCGATGGGAAGCGCGAGTCATCATCCACTGCCTGTGACATCCATACGATTGATGTCCGAAATGAAAATGACCTGCTAACATTCAACAGACTTGATGACGCCGTGGCCCACGTGGCGGCAAAACATACTCGGGCAGGCATGAAATGGACGGCTCTGTTCCTGGATGGTGACGTCTATTCAGCTCTGGATCAAGCTGAAAGGGCGACAGGTCTGACCGCGCTTGGTGACTGGGCAGAGGTGGATGTGGGCATCGTAACGGGCCGCAACGCCTTTTTCGTTCTTTCGGACCAGCAGAGAAACGACTTCCAGGCAGCCTCATTTACCACCCCTATCGTCGGCAGAACCAATGCATTCAAATCGACTCGCTTTGACCGAAACGATTTTGGGGATTATGCCGTGCGCCACCCTTCTTTCTTGCTCAATCTCAATGGGGTCCCGCAGCACGCAATTCCGCAGGCCATCCAGGATTACATCAGGTCCGGTGAGCACGAAGGCATCCATCTGGGCTACAAGTGCAGAATGCGAAAGAGATGGTTTGATGTACCTTCGATATATGTGCCCAATGCTTTCCTTTTCCGTCAGATTCATCGTTTCCCACTTTTGGTTGCCAATGAAGCCAAGGCAACCTCAACCGACACGATCCATCGAGTTAGAGTCAAGCATGGCGTTGACATCAGACTGCTAGCTACTACTTTCTTCAATTCACTCACACTTGCTTGGGCAGAAGTGTGCGGTAGAAGTTACGGTGGAGGAGTACTTGAACTTGAGCCTCGTGAAGCAGAAGAGCTTCCAGTCTGTTATAACCCGAGTCTTCAGCTAGACGTTGACAAGGTAGAGGAGCTTCTGAGACTGGAGCGAACCTACGAAGCACTTGATTATGTAGATAACGCAGTATTGCGAGACTACCTTGGATTTGATACGCACACTATCAGCTTGTTGCGTATTGCTTGGGAACAACTGAGAGATCGCAGAGTCAATAGGAAATGATGGGGGCACACATCGCTAACCCGCGACGTTGTGTGCGGGCAGTTGCTTAATGAAGTTGTGCTTCCGGCCTCACCACCAGATCATACACCTCAGCCCGCGGCCAGCCGGACAGACGGGCGGCCACGCGGGCGATGCCCGATGGCGCCATCTCCTCCTCAGCCAACAACCCGATAGCCTCGCGCACCCGCGCCTCTGACCAGCGCTCCTGGTTGCGCCGCCGCCCTGTCCCCGCCACCACCAGGGTGATCTCGCCGCGCGGTGGGTTGGCCGTGTAGTGGGCCAGCGCCCCGGAGACCGGCCCGCGCCAGATCTCCTCGAAGCGCTTGGTCAGCTCCCGCGCCACGGCCAGTTGCCGGTCCCCCTGCACCGCCAGCAGATCGGCCAGCGCATCCAGCAGCCGGTGTGGCGCCTCGAAGGCGATCCAGGTCCCCGGCTCGTCGGCCAGCTCGGCCAGCAGGCTGCGCCGCTCGGCAACCTTGCGCGGCAGGAAACCGACGAAGAGAAAGCGGTCGGACGGCAGGCCCGAGGCGACCAGCGCCGTGGCAATGGCCGACGGGCCGGGGATGGCCTGCACCGCGTGGCCGGCCGCCAGCGCGGCCTGCACCAGCTCATAGCCGGGATCCGCGAGGCCGGGCATGCCCGCGTCCGACACCAGCGCCACATCCTGCCCCCCGTCCAGGACCTGCAAGACGCGGTCCTGGCGACCAGCCTTCTGCCGCTGGTAGGCATCGGTGTAGGCGGCCAGCGGTGTGGCGATGGCGAAATGGCTGAGCAGATGACGGGTGACGCGCGTGTCTTCGGCCGCGATCAAGGCGACCTCCCGCAGCACACGCAGCGCCCGGGCGCTGATGTCCTCCAGATTGCCGATAGGGGTGGCGACCAGGTAGAGGGTGGACATGGGGGGGAGGGGGGAGAATGGTTAATTGGGGAATGGGGAATGGTTAATGGTTAATGAGAGTATGGTCGATGGTCAATGGGGAATGGGAGAGCTAGACTGTGGGCGATGAACCATGAGGGGAGAACGATGGGCAGGCGGGAGAGATTCCCGGTTACGAGTTACGAGTTACTCGTTACGCCGTTTGCCACTACTAGCACATCTGTGCTACAATCTGCTTATGTCCACGCTGCGGGTCAACTTCCGGCTGCCGCTGCCGCCCAGCATCAACCAGCAATACGCCACGGTCGATGGCCGCCGGGTGCTGAGCGAGAGCTCGCG
>JAJTXO010000152.1 GCA_021463315.1 Caldilineales bacterium
GGCGGCTTTGGCCTCCGCAGGCTTGGCGGCTGGTTTGGCCTTGGCAGCCTGTCTGGCGGCCTTCTTGGCCTCTTCCTCGGCCCGGCGTTCTTCTTCCGCCGGGAACTGGGTGGGATAGAGCGCGGCGTAGTACTCCAGCGGCACCGTCAGCTCGGTCATGTTGTAGACCAGGCTGGGGTAGCGGTCGTAGACTGCCAGCTCGTAGTCGTGGTTCATCTTGATGGCGTCGAAGGGGCAATACTCGGCGCAGAAGCCGCAGCTCATGCAGATCGACACATCGAGATAGAATTCAGCGGGGTGCGCAATGGGCTTGCCGTTGGCATCGGCGTCGCGCACGATCCAGATGCATTGCGGCGGACACACTTTGGCGCAGATGCCGCAGGCCGTGCAGCGATCTTCCTGCTTGGGCGTATCATAGAGCAGCATCGGAATATACCGGAAGCGCTCTGGCAACAGCCGCTTTTCTTCGGGGTATTGAATGGTGAAGATGCCCTTTTCGTCAGGCGTTTGGTGAATGGCATCTTGCCCGAAGGCGTAGCGACTGGGAATCTGCTTGACGTCGTCGATATAGGTGTCGGCAAAGCGTTTGAAGGTGACGCCCAAGCCTTTGAGAAGTCCAGTTCCGAACATGAGGCCTCCGTAACCCGCAACCCGTAATCCGTAACCTGGTCCCTGTAGCCAAACGTCTGTAGGCTACGCGTTACCTGTTACCAGTTACGAGTGGCGTTTGATGCTAACGATCCACTTCGCCCAACACGATGTCGATCGCGCCCAGGATGATGATGGCATCGGCCACCTTGTTGCCCACGACCATGGGCCTCAGGGCGTTCAGATTGATGTAGGAGGGTGGCCGCACCCGGTAGCGCCAGGGATTGCCCGCGCCGTTGGAGACCAGATAGAAGCCCAGCTCGCCCTTGGGGGCTTCGATGCGACCGTAGACATCGCCCGCCGGAGGGCGCACGGTGTAGGCGCCCTGGCCCTTGGCGGAGATGATCGGCCCCTCAGGGAGCTGTTTGATCGCCTGGCGCAAGATCTTGAGGCTCTGGCGCATCTCTTCCATGCGCACCAGGAAGCGCGCGTAGACATCGCAGCCGGGGAAGGTCACCACGTCGAAGTCGAAACGATCGTAGATCGAATAGGGTTCGGCCCGACGGATGTCGTAGGGGACGCCGCTGCCCCGCAGTTGGGGCCCGGTGCAGCTCAGCGCGACCGCGTCAGCCGGGGAGAGATAGCCGACGCCGATGGAGCGCTGTTGCACGATCTCGTTGCCCACCAGGTAGCGCTCCAGCTCGTCGATCTTGGCCGGCAGACGCTCATACACCAACTGCTTGCAGGTGTCCAGCCAGCCCGCGGGCAGGTCTGCGACCACGCCGCCGAAACGCAGGTAGTTGCACATCATGCGGCTGCCCGAGACCGACTCGAACAGGTCGAGGATCAGCTCACGCTCGCGCACGGCATAGAACAACGGCGTGAAGAACGCGCCCAGGTCGTTGAAGAAGGTGCCTACTGAGAAGAGATGGTTGACGATGCGCGTCAGCTCCGCCATGATCACCCGCAGATACTCAGCCCGCTCCGGCGGCCGGTAGGCCTCGCCCAGCAATTTCTCCACGGCGATGGCGTAGGCCAGGTTGTTGGACATCGAGCTGATGTAGTCCAGCCGGTCGGTGTAGGGCATGTTCATGAGATAGGTGTTGCGCTCGCCGATCTTCTCATGGTTGCGGTGCAGATAGCCCATCTCCGGCTCCAGCGCGGTGATCGTCTCTCCTTCCAGCTCCACGATCATGCGGAATACGCCGTGGGTGCTGGGGTGCTGCGGGCCAACGTTGACCACGATGCGATCGGTCTTCAGCGCGCCAGGAACGCCGTTGCTGGAACGGTGCTCCAGCGGCCGCGTCGTCACCGGCTCGCTCCAGGTTTCTGGATCGAAGCCATCGGGATAGTGGACGTTGGAGCCCCAGGGGTTGCGGTCCTCGGCCCAGACGTGATAGCCGACGGGATGGCGGCTCTTGAAGGGCTTGAGATCAGCCTCGAAATAGGCCTCCTGCCAGTCTTTGCGCATAGGATGGCCGTTGAAGCCCTCCCACAGCAGAATGCGCCGCAGGTTGGGGTGGCCGGCGAAGTGGATGCCGTACAGGTCGTAGGCCTCGCGCTCCTGCAGGTCGGCGCCTGGATAGACCGGCATCAACGAGGGCACAGTCGGATTGTCCTCCGGCAGCCGCACCTTGAGCACCTTGGGACCGCCCCCCTTGGTGGTGGAATAGAGATGATAGACGACCTCGAAGCGGTCGGCCGCGGTCCGATCCTTGAAGCCTAAGTAGTCCACCCCCGTCAGGTTGGAGAGCAGATCGTAGCCTTCGTGGTCACGCAGGTGGGTGGCCAGCGCAATGAGCTTGTCCGGGGCGACGATCAGGCTGGTGTCGTGCAAGCCCTGTTCCGCGGCCAACACCGCGCCTGGCGCCACATCCTGGTAGGGCAGGGAGGTTTCAGTCGTTGCATCGCTCATGGATCAACTCCCTTGATAGGTGAAGGAGGAAATGACGTTGCCGTCGGCGTCGACCAGGCTGGCGGTGTCACCTTCGTTGCGCCACATATGCTGCTTGGTCCAAATCTGGTCGCTGGTCGTGGTGGCTTGCGCCAGCGGACCGCTATGCACATGCACCTCGGCGTCCGGCATGAGCACAAAGCCGGCCGGGAAGGTGTAGGTCTGATCGCCCCGGCCGCTGATCAAGCGCCAGCCGGTCATGTCCTGCGCCAGGCCGCTGTTGCGGACGGTCACGCATTCGTCGGCGCTCAGATGACGCAGCTCGGCGATGGTCAACTGGCCGGCGGTGCGCGCGGCCATCATGCGCTGCATGTTGATCTCACGCACCTGGCGCATGGCCGCGGGATCGGAGCTGAAGATGTCCGGTCCCAGCACGGGCATCGGCACCAGGCTGCTGTACTCCTTGCGATACCACGGCACGGTGCGCACCGATTGCTTGCGGATCTTCTGCTGCAGCGAGATGAAGCCGTGCAGCAGCGCTTCGGGCGTGGGCGGGCAGCCGGGCACATAGACATCGACCGGCAAATACTTGTCGATGCCCGACACCACGTTGTAGCCCTCCTTGAACGGCCCGCCGCCGGTGGCGCAGGCGCCCATGCTGATCACATAGCGCGGCTCGGCCATCTGGTTGTAGAGGCGCACGATCGGCACCACCATCTTCTTGGTCACGGTGCCGGAGATGATCAGCAGGTCGCATTGCCGGGGTGAAGGGCGAATGACTTCCATGCCGAAGCGGGAGAGATCGTAGCGGGCGGTGCCGGTGACGATGAATTCGATGGCACAGCAGGCCAAGCCAAAGCTCATCGGCCATAGGGAGAACGTGCGGCCGGTGTTGTAGATCCAGTCCACCGTGGTCAGCAGCACATTGGACTGCACGTCTTCGGGCACGGATGCTGCACCCTGAGGTTGTTCTGCCATCACTCCGTCCTTTCGAACTCGTTGCCGAGAGGGAGATGACTTGTCGCTTAGGTCGTAAAGCCGGTGCGCCGCGCAACCGGCTGAGGTGGGTTTTCGAGGACGCAGAAGGTGGTTTCCGAGCAGCTTTGCCGCCCGGTTCAGCCACATACAACTGACGTACAACGGCAGCCCATTCTACCTTGAAAACGGATGCGGTGCAAATTTTCACCACATCTAATTTTTCTCACATTCTTCAGAAGAATTGACAGAGCGTTGGCAATGTGCTAGAATCGCCCCGAATCGGAACGTTGGATCGCAGACAGGTGCTAACACAGCGTGCAGACAACTCGTTATCGCATTTTGGAAATCATGAAAGAGCAGGGTGATGTGACCGTGGCTGAGCTGGCTCGGCAACTGGAGATGGCTCCTGTCTCGGTGCGGCATCACCTGGATGTTCTGCAGGGCGAGAACCTGATCAGCGCGCCGCGCGTGCGGCGGCGGGGCACGGTGGGGCGGCCCTTGCAGGTCTACGCGCTGACCGAGGCCGCCAACGCCTATTTTCCGCGCAACCACGAGGCGCTGGCCATGCGCCTGATGGACGAGCTCAAGCTGCTGTTGTCGGCCGAGCAGTTGCAGGCTCTGTTGGAGCGGATGGCTGAGCAAGAGGCGCGCCAGGCGCCGCCGCTGCCTGAAAATGCCACGCTGGAGCAGCGGGTGGCGTCGACGGTGGCTTTTCTCAACCAACGAGGCTATCTGGCGCGCTACGAACGCCAGGGCGAGGCATTCAACCTGTACACGGTCAACTGTCCCTACTCCGGCGTTTCCGAGCAACACCGTGAGCTGTGCCTCATGGACCTGCGCCTGATCAGCCAGTTGCTGGGCGCGCCGCCAGCGCCGGTGGATCGGCTGGTCGATGGCGATTGTTGCTGCACCTATCGCATTGGCGGCCATCCGGGCGAGCGCGCGCCGGTGCAGACGGCTGGCCCGGCTGCGGACAATCACCAGCCCAGCGCTATTCCGCTCTATCTGGACCCCGTGCTGGTGTAGGAGATGTCAGGAGACGTAACGTCATGTGGCCGCCGATTGACCTGATTGCCGCCGAGCCCCGGGAACAGCCGGCGCCGCGCTACGCCGGACCGCTGCGCGACAGCTTTGGACGCCGCATCAACTACCTGCGCATCTCGCTGACTGATGCGTGCAACCTGCGCTGCGTCTATTGCATGCCCGAAGAGATGCGCTTCCGGCCGCGGGCTGAGCTGTTGAGCGACGACGAGATGTTGGCGATTGTGCGCGTGGCGGCCAGCCTGGGCGTCACCAAGATCCGTCTGACTGGCGGCGAGCCGACCATTCGGCCCGGTGTGGTGGAGCTGGTGCGGGCCATCGTGGCCACGCCAGGTATCGAGCAGGTGGCCATGACCACCAACGGCCTGCTGCTGGCTGAGCTGGCCGAGCCGTTGGCGCGGGCTGGCCTGCGCGGGCTGAACGTCAGCGTCGACACCCTGGATGCGACCAAGTTTCGCCGCATCACCCGCTGGGGCGATCTGCGGCGGGTCTGGGACGGCATTGCCGCGGCCGAGGCCGCGCGCATCCAGCCGCTCAAGCTGAACGCGGTGGTGACGGCCGGCTTCAACGAGGACGAGGTGGTTCCGCTGGCCCGGCTAAGCATCGCCCGCCCCTGGCACATCCGCTTCATCGAGCTGATGCCGCTGGGCAGTGTGGCCGATTTTCAGCAGGAGGCCGTGGTCAGCTCGCAGCAGACCCGGGCGCTGATCGAGGCTGAGCTGGGGCCGCTCTATCCGGTGGCCGGCCACGATGGCAGCGATCCGGCCCGGCCCTATCGCCTGGCCGGCGCGCAGGGCCAGATCGGCTTCATCAGCACAGTGACCGAGCCCTTCTGCGCTGGCTGCAATCGCTTTCGGCTGACAGCCGACGGCAAGCTGCGGCTTTGTCTGTTGCGCGATCGGGAAGTTGATCTATTGACCCCGTTGCGCAATGGCTGTACAATAGGCGAATTGAACGACATCGTGCGCAACGCCGTATGGCACAAGCCCTGGGGCCACGGCCTGCCCGAAGGCGAGATACCGCAGATCCGCCTGATGTCGCAGATCGGCGGATGAACGATGAATGATGAACGATGAACGATGAACGATGAACGATGAACGATGAACGATGAGTGATGAACGATGAGTGATGAACGATGAACGATGAACGATGAACGATGAATGATGAACGATGAGTGATGAACGATGAATGATGAACGATGAACGATGAACGATGAGTGATGAACGATGAGTGATGAACGATGAGTGATGAGTGACGTGCGGCGACGCCCACTTGTCTACTTGTCTACTTGTCTACTTGCCCACTTGTCTACTTGTCTACCTGTCTACTTGCCCACTTGTCTACTTGTCTACCTGTCTACTTGTCTACTTGTCTACCAATCTACCACCCTACCAATCTACCACCCTACCAATTTACCAATCTACCAATCTACCCTCCCAGGAGAACTAACCAATGGCAACAGCAATGATGACGATGGAACCTCAGGTCATGGCCACCGATGGCGTGGTATTGACTGAGACCGCGGCCAGCAAGCTTTCTGGCATCATGATGGAGAAGGGCATGGCCGGCACCCACGGCCTGCGCGTTTTCGTGCAGGGCGGCGGCTGTGGCGGCATGCAGTACGGCATGACCTTCGAGAGCAGCGCGCGGCCCGGCGACCAGATCTACACCCAGCACGGCATGACCGTCTACGTGGATCCCACCAGCCTCTTCTACATCAGCGGCGCGCGCATCGACTATGTCGATAGCCTGATGGGCGGCGGCTTCCACATCGAGAATCCCCAGGCCGTCTCTTCTTGCGGCTGCGGCAGCTCTTTCCGCACCTCGCACAGCCACACCGGCGAAGAGCAGCCCGAAAGCTGCGGCTATCATTGAGGACCAACGATGCAGGATGGGCGATAAGCGGTGAGTCTGGATTCATCCTGCATCGTTCATCCTGCATCCTTCCCTGTTATGCCCCCTCGTTTCTTCACTCTGGACGAAGCCAACGCCGCGCTGCCGCAGCTCAACGAGCTGCTCGAGCAGTTGATGCAGGCGCGGCGCGCGATCATCGACGCGCAGCCTGAGCTGTGGCCGATCTTGAAGAAGGCAATCGGCAACGGCGGCAGCAAGAAGGCTGGCGAGATGTTGGCCGAGTTCCAGCGGGTTCAGGCCGCGCACCAGGCCATCGAGGCGCTGGGCGTGGTGCTCAAGGATCCGGACACGGGCCTGCTGGACTTTCTGCACCGCCGGCCGGACGGCCGCGAGGTTTATCTTTGCTGGCGCCATGGCGAGCCCAAGGTAAGCTACTGGCACGAGCTGCACGGTGGTTTTGCCGGACGCAAGCCGGTGTGAGCGCCCACGGTCCGTCACCTGCCCCATAGGCTGTCACTTTCCCGGCGCGGGCGCTTGCCCGCAGCCGGGCTTTTTTTTCTAAACGGGCGGGGAAAGCGTTGCCAAATTCGCGCTGTCGGTGTACAATCGGAAAGCATGTTCAACGGCCTGGTCGACTCGATCTGGGTCGGCACCCCGTACCCGGAAGAGGCCTGGCAGTTCGTGAAGTTCCTGGCCTCGGAAGAGTGCGCCAACATCGTCGGCGACTCGGGCGTGGTCTTCCCGGCCCAGCAGTCGGGCGTCGATCGGGCCCTGGCAGCCCATGCAGCCAAGGGCGCGGACGTCTCGGCCTTCACGCTCCAGGCCACGGAACCCGACGGCACTTTCCTCTTCCCCGTCACCGATTTCGCAGCTGACATCGTGGCTATCGTAGAGCCGATGTTGCAGAGCATCATGTTGGGCACGGCAAAAGCAGCCGACGTGATGCCGCCCGTCAACGCCGAAGTCAACGCGTTGTTCCAGTAGACAGATACAGTTGCCAACTTTTCAGAAGGTTGGCAACTGTGAACCAGTTCTCCTCCTGGGTGTGTTGCCCGGTCGCTTCGCCAGGAGCGGCCGGGCAACTACCATATGGTTCACCTATCCGCAAGAACCAGCCGCATCCTGCGCCGCCGCTCCTTCCAGACCTGTCGATCAACACACCAGACGCCAAGCGTGGCCCGCGGGAAGTCGCCGAAACCCGGCGCTTCAGAAAGTAGACTCCACCATGCCTAAAATCTCATTCATCGGCGCCGGCAGCACTGTCTTCGCCAAGAACCTGCTGGGCGACATCCTCAGCTATCCCGAACTGGCCGACTCGACCATCAGCCTGCACGATATCGACCCGGAGCGGCTGCGCACCTCCGAGATCGTGGCGCGCAAGATCGCCGCGGCCCTGGGCGTCTCTCCCACCATCGAGGCCACGCTGGATCGCCGCCAGTCGCTGGCCGGGGCTGACTACGCCATCGCCATGGTCCAGGTGGGCGGCTATCGCCCCAGCACGGTGATCGACTTCGAGATCCCGTGGTCGGTCGAGGCGATCGAGGCCGCCAAGGCCGAGGTCCTCGCCGCCAACGGCATGAAGGACGCCTATGTGCGCGCCATCGCCTGGCGGGGGTCGGGCGAGGACATGGGCGTGGCCTCGCGC